>JAOAEP010000164.1 GCA_026416755.1 bacterium
GTAAAGAAAATAAGAAAAAAAAGAAAATAGAAAAGAAAAAGAGAAAACATATAAATTTGATATTTTATGACTTTTTTTAATAAAAGGAAAGATTATAAAAATAATAAAAAGGTTTAAAAAAGGATAAGTAATTTTTTCATATGCGTAAGTTATTAAAGTTATAGGTTTTATTTTAAGTTTTTTCATTTTGTTTATAATACTATAAAGTTGAAAATATGAATATGATTCAATATCAATACTTGAAATTGAAAGGATTTCAGAGGTTAAAAGGATTGAAATAATTTTTCTTTTAAAATTTTCCTTTTGAATGAGGTTTCTTTCCGGACTGAATTTCCATAAAACACCATTTTCAAAAATCCAATTTAATCCTTCATAATTTTTGGCTCTTTCTGCTTTTAAATTAATAAAACTTCCATCTTCTAAATACTCAGTAAATTCAACATTTATGAAAAATTGATTTTCTAATTTTTCAGAGTAAAAAAAGTATTTCGGTGTAGAAAAGATAATTGGGATTCGGGAAATTTGATTATTTATTTTTTTTATCAATACAGGGGAAACGAAATTCTTAAGTGAAAAGCAGAAAATTGAAGAAAAAAGACCACATAAAAGAAAAAAAATAAATATTTGAGATGGTTTATTGCCCGAAATAAAAAGAACTTTTATCTCATTATATTTTAACATCTCTGAAAGAATTAGCATTGTAGAAAGGGTTGTAATAATTGGAGAAATTTGAACAAATAAGAAGGGGCAACTATATAGATAATTTTTAAAAATAAAAGGTTTTTTGTGAATAAAAAAACTTGTTAAGTCCTCAAGAATTTCTATAATTAAAAAAAGTATGACAAATAAGATAGATATCAAGAAAAAAAATCTCAAAAAATTTATAAAAATATACCAAAATTTTTTTTTCATTTCCAGAACTTTTTAGTTAATAAAACACATGGAATAATGGGTAAATAAATAAAAAAAGGGATTCCATACTTTCTAACTAAAATTTCACCTAATATTAAGATTTCAAAAAAAAGTATACTTATAAATCCTCCAACGCCTATATACAAAATTTTATTTTTCTGTTTTAAATTCATTCCTATACTAGTTCCAAGTAAAAATAAAACTAATGGAGTGATTGAATATAAAATTCTTTCATGAAACTCAATCAAAGATTCGGTGTTTTTAATTTTCCTTAACTCTCCAATTTTTAATTCATTTATTTCTCTTTTAATATCAGTTTTTTTAAACTCATCTGTAAGTTGAATAAAAAATTCATATTCCTTAAAATCTACTGAACTTATTGAATTTTCAGTATAACTTAAAAAATTTCCATTTTCAAGAATAAAAACAAGTTTATTTTCATCACTTTTATATAAAAGTTTCCCTTTTTCTGCTTTCAAGAAAAAAGTGGAATTATCTTCTCTTTTCGTAATTGAAATATTTTTTAAATTAAAATTTTTAAAAACCCTTTCAACATAAATAGTAATACCTGGGATTTCTCTTATTATTTCTTTTTCAATAATAATAGATAAGGGATTTTTTATTTTTAATTGGTGAATAATTCTTCTTTCGGAGAATCTTATATCAGGTAAAATAAAAAAATTAAAATAAAGAAGAAAAATTGTAAAAATAATTGTAAAAATAATAAAAGGTTTAATTAAAGAAGTATATGGAATCCCAGAAAAAGCAAAAATATTTAATTCTTTATCAGAATAGAATGTTGAAAATACTGAAATTGAAGATACTAGTATTGAAAGGGGAATTATATATTGCATCAGTGATATAATTGTGAAAATGAAATATTTTATTATTGGGAGAATTGATAAACTTCCTTTAACGATAAACTCAAAAAGTTGGAAAAAGTTTTTAAGAGTAAAGATAATAGTTAATATCAAAAAGGAAAACGAAAAGTTAATAAAAAATTCTTTAAAGAGATATTTTGTCTTAAACTTCATAAAATTTATTGTAAAATAAATAAACCAATGTGTCTAATCAGAAATTTCTTTAAAAGAAAGTGTATAAGTTGTGAGAAAGAAAAAGAAAAAAAATATGGTTTTTGTGATGACTGTTTTTCAAAAATAATTTTTATAAATGAAACTTATAAAGATAGAATTCATATTGGTAGATACGAAGGACCGTTAAAGGAAGCAATTATAAAATATAAATATAAAAGAAGGAAAAGTTATGCTAAATATTTTACATTAATGATTGAGGAAAGAATAATAAAAGAAAATATAGATTTTGATATAATAATTCCAGTACCTCTACATTGGAAAAAAGAATTTATAAGAGGGTTTAATCAGAGTGCTTTATTAGGGAATTATATTGCAAAAAAAATGGGTAAGATTATGTATCAAAATATTCTTTTAAAATCAAAAAATACAATTTCTCAAACTGAATTAAGTGGGAAAGACAGAGAAGAAAATGTAAAAGGAAGTTTCAAATTAAAAAATTCAGAGTTGTTAAGTAATAAAGTAGTTTTACTTATAGATGATGTATATACAACAGGAGCCACAACCCAAGAGTGTAAAAAACTTCTTTTAAAAAGTGGTTCAAAAAAAGTTATTATAATTACATTAGCAAAGAGTTAAAATTATTCTACTGTTACTGATTTTGCAAGATTTCTCG
>JAOAEP010000169.1 GCA_026416755.1 bacterium
ATATAAATCTTGCAGGACTCCCAGCAATAAATATTCCATGCGGTTTTTCATCTAATGGATTACCAATTGGTATTCAAATTATAGGTAACTATTTCCAAGAAGAAAAAATTCTGAATGTTTCCTATATATTGGAAGATAAAATAAAGGACGAATAAGTTTTTTCAAATAATTTTTACCTCTAAAATTTTTTCTTTTAGTTTAAGTTTTATTCAATATTTTTTAAAATAATTTATAATGAAATAAAAATTAGTTTTTACTGAGCACTTCATTTTGTTTTATTTTTCAAATGCTTTTATATAACTTAAATAATCTTGATTTTAATATTACAATAATTAAATTCTTTTTTCATTTTGTTGTGAAGACCTTTTTACATATACATGTATTTGATTTATAATTAATTCGGTTTAATTAAAAGAAATAAAATTTTATTGATATAACCGATGAAATTCAACTTAAAAAAACTTATAGATATAGAAAAAGTAAAAAAAAATTTCCTTAAATTTTCTTCAAAAAGTATTCTTGTAATTGGAGATATCATACTTGACCATTATATTTTGGGAGAAGTTGAAAGAATATCACCTGAAGCACCTGTTCCAGTAGTAGAAGTAAAAAATGAAAAGTTTTCACTTGGAGGTGCAGGGAATACCTCTTTAAATATAAAACAAATGGGAGGAGATGTCTTTTTAATAACTGCAATTGGCAAAGATAAAAATGGTAAAATTTTAAAAAAAATAATAGAAAAAGAAAAAATTAATTCCTTCTTACTTGAAAGAAATTTACCGACGATTATTAAAACAAGAGTAATTGTAAAAAATCAGCAAGTTTTAAGAATTGACAAAGAAAAAACAGAAGAGTTAAAAAAATTTGAAGAAGAAAAAATAAAAAAAGTTATTTCAAAAGAAATTGATAAAATTGAATGTATTGTTGTTTCTGATTATGGGAAGGGTTTTCTGACAGAAAATATAATTAATTTTTTAAAAACATTAAAAAAAAAGATAATTGTAGACCCAAAACCAGAACATTTTAAATTTTATAAAAATGTTTTTTGTATAACGCCTAATAAAAATGAAGCATCTCTTGGGATTGGTAAAATTGATGTTAAAGGATTGAATGACATTATTAAAATAGGGGTTGAAATTATAAATTTTTTGAAATGTAAAAATTTGATTATAACATTAGGAAAAGATGGAATGTTGGTTTTTAAGAATAAATTTGAGATATACCACATTCCTTCTATAGCAAAAGATGTTTATGATGTTACAGGAGCAGGAGATACTGTGTGTGGAATATTTTCACTCTATCTATCTGTAAGTAATGATATCCTGGAAAGTGCTGTAGTTGCTAATTTTGCTGCTGGAATTGTTGTTGGTAAACTTGGAACTGAAACAACAAATCAAGAAGAATTTATTGAATTTTTCGAGAAAAATTATAAAAATTTTACTATTGAAAAAATTAAAGTTTAGGAATTTTATATAAAAAATTTTTGAAAATTTAAAGTAAAGATTATAAAATAAATGTTTTGAAAGGCGAAAAATGGTTATTGAAGAATTAGAAAAACTTTTAACATTACAGAAAATTGACAATGAAATATTTGAAAAGGAGATAGAAGTTAATTTATTTCCAGAGAAAGAAAAAAACTTAAATAGAGAAATAGAAATATTTGAGAAAAAAATTAAAGAAATAAAAGATGATTTTAAAAAACTGCAACTTGATAGAAAAGAAAAAGAACTTGAAATAAAAAGTTATGAAGAGACATTAAAAAATTTGAATAAAAAACTTGATGAGGTCAAATCAAATAAAGAATATGAAGCATTACTTATTGAAATTACAAACGTAAAGAAAAAGATATCAGAAATAGAGGAAGATGTGCTAATTTTGATGGAGAAAGAAGAAGAAATAATAAAGAAAGAAAAAGACCTTCAACAGGAATTAAACCAAAAAAAAGAAATTGTTTCAAAAACAATAGAAGAAGAAAAGAAAAAAATAGAAACACTAAAGAAAGAAATAGAAAATAAGAAAGAAGAAAGGGAATTAATTGTAAAAGAAATTGATTCTAAAATTTATAACCTATATGAAAAAATAAGAAATACAAAAAAGGATAAGGTAGCGGTTGTAAAAATTGAAGATGGGATATGTAGTGGTTGTTATATGACTTTGCCCACATATATAATTGAAAAAGTCAAAAAGAAAAAAGAAGTAGTTCAATGTGAAAATTGTAGCAGGATTTTATATTAATGGGAAAGGTCTCTGTCTTTATTGATGGAGCATCAAAAGGTAATCCTGGAAAAAGTGCATATGGGATTGTAATTTTTAAAGATAATAAAATATATAAAAAGATTGGAGATTATATAGGAATTACTACAAACAATATTGCAGAATATCTTTCTTTAATTTTTGCATTAATAGAATGCCTTTCTTTTAAAACAGAGGATATTGAAATAAAAAGTGATAGCCAATTACTTGTCAAACAAGTAAATGGTGAATACAAGGTTAGAGATAAAAATTTATTTATATATCATAAAATTGTCACTTTTTTGCTTTCAAAGTATAATAATATAAAGGTTGTTCATATTAGTAGAGAAGAAAATAATATTGCTGATAAAATAGCAAATTCGTTCATTGAAAATAAAGAAGGTTTATTTTGAAGGAGTGACTGGGTGTCCGTCCACCATATTTTTTGGTGGAAGGAAAGTCCGGACTCCTGCAGGGAAGGTGGTTCCTAACAGGAACAGGTAGCAATACCTGGAAAGTGCCACAGAAAATTCATCCATTTTCGGATGAATCCGCTATTTTTTAGCGGATATACCGTCCACCAAATTTAAGGTGGATAAGGGTGAAAAGGCGAGGTAAGAGCTCACCGTCCGCTATATTTACTAGCGGAGCAAGGCAAACCCCACCTGGAGCAAGGTCAAGCAGAACCGATGGGTCCCTGCCCCAAAGGTTCGGGTAGACCGCTTGAGTCAGAAGGTGACTTCTGACCCAGATGAATGGACACCTAAAAACAGAATCCGGCTTACGTGTCACTCCTTCTTTTTGTTTTTAAGTAAAGGAGGGGGATATGAATTTAGAAAAATGGATTGAAAATGGAATTGAGCAACTTAAAGAAGAATTTGGAGAAGAAAAAGTTGAAAAAGCAATTGAATATATTAAAAATTTTGAAGTAGAAGTTCCTAGTTGGGTATTTGGGAATTTTGGAGGTGGAAGATTTGGAAACTATACCCCTCCTGGATTTGCAAGAAATATTTATGAAAAGATTGATGATGCTTCACTTGTGCATAAACTAACTGGATGTACACCAAGAATAGCAACCCATATATTATGGGATTTTTCAAAAGACGGTTATGAACCTGAATATAAGTTGGTTGAAGATGTTTATAATTACGCTAAACAAAAAGGAATTTCACTTGGAGCAATAAATCCCACTTATTTTCTTGGGGGTTCATACAGGGGAAGTTTCACAGCAATTGAAAAAGAGACAAGAAAAAGATATATTGAGCAAACAATATTTGGAGGTGAAATTGCAAAAAAGTATGGTAATAAACTTTTAACTTTATGGTTTCCAGATGGTTCTTTATATCCAGGGCAAATTGAAATTAGAGAAGCATATGAAAGAATGAAGGAATCACTAATTGAGAGTTATAAAAAGATACCAAAAGATGTAAAAGTCCTTATAGAATATAAAGTATTTGAACCAGGAACATATTCAACAACAATTCCTGATTGGGGAACTTCTTATGTTTTAGCAAAAAATTTAGGTGAAAATGCAGGTGTCTTAATAGATTTAGGACATCACTGGCATGGTACAAATATAGAACAAATAGTTTCTATTTTAATTGCTGAAAAAGTTCTAGGTGGTTTTCATTTCAATACAAAATATGCGGCAGATGATGACCATGCGGTTGAACCTAATTTACAAATGGCAAGAATATTTTACGAATTGGTAAAAGGAGAAGTTATATGTAATAAAGAAAGAATAAAAAATTGGGAATATATGATAGACCAAGCATGTGGAAGAGAAAATAGATTCCATGCAATTTTACATTCCATTGATTCACTACAAATTTCTCTTGCAAAAGGAGTACTTGTTGATATTGAAAAAATAAAAGAACTTCAGGAAAGGGATGAAATAATTTTAGCCAATAGAACATTCAATTCAGCAATTTCTCTATGTGATGTTAGACCTATTGTTTTGAAAGCAAGATTGGAAAAAAATGTACCTATTGACCCAATAGGTGAGTATATTAAGAGTGGATATCAGGAAAAAATAGAAAAAGAAAGAAAATAACTCTCCCTTTTTAAATCAAATTGTAAAAGAAAACTTGACAAAATTAGATATTAGGTTTTTAATTTATAAAAAGGTGAAAAATGGTATATATTGGTGAATATAGGAGTAAAATTGAAAGCCAAGGCAGAGTAATAATTCCTTCAAAATTAAGGCATATCATAAAAGAAGAGGGAAATAACATGGTATATATAACAAAGGGCATTGAAAAATGTATTTTTGTCTTTCCTGAAAATGTTTTTGATGAGCAAATAGAAAAAATAAATGAACTTTCTTTTACAAAAGGAAATCCTAGGATTTTCACTCGACTCTTTTATTCTGGCTCATTCAAAGAAAAAATAGACAAACAAGGAAGAATTAAGTTACCACCACAACTTATTGAATATGCAGAGTTAAAAGAAATTATTGTTATTATTGGAGCAGGCAAAAGAATTGAAATATGGGATGAGTTAAAATGGAATGAGTTTTACAAACAATATTTTTCTTCTTATGGAGAAATCTCTGAAAAAATATGGGAATAATGTACATTATTCAGTTTTAAAAGAGGAGGTTTTAAACTGGATAAATTTAAAAGATGGAGGAATATATATAGATTGCACTTGTGGACCTGGTGGACATAGTAAATATTTACTTTCTTCAGGTAAAGAGATTTTTATAATTGGATTAGATAAGGATGAGAAAATGTTAGAAATTGCAAAAGAAAATTTGAAGGGATTAAAAAATTTTAAATTAATTAAGGGTGGCTTTGAAAATATAAAGGAAATTCTTGAGAAAGAAAAAATTGACAAGGTTGATGGTTTTCTTTTTGACCTTGGATTTTCAACTCCACAGATTAAAGATGGTCAGCGAGGATTTAGTTTTAGAGAAGATGGACCGCTTGATATGAGATACGATATTACTTCAAATTTGACTGCCTATCATATTCTTAATAAATGGAGTAGGAGAGATTTGGTTTTTATATTCAAAAATTATGGGGAAATAAAAAATTGCGAAAGGATAGTAGATAAAATAATAGAAAGGAGAAAAAAGAAAAAATTTGAGACAACAGAAGAACTTGCAAATTTTATATGTGAGAATTTTAAAGAGAGGAAGAAAATCCATCCTGCAACAAGATTTTTTCTTGCTTTAAGAATTGCAACTAATGATGAATTAAACTGTTTAAAGAAGGGTCTTGAAAATTCTATCCCTTTTTTAAAAAAGGGAGGCAGAATTCTTGTTATAAGTTTCAATTCTCTTGAGGATAGAATTGTCAAAAATTTTTTTAGAAAAACAGAATGTATAAGAATTTTAACTAAAAAACCAATTTTACCTACAAAAGAAGAAATAGAAGTAAATCCATTAAGTAGAAGTGCAAAATTGAGAGTTGGAGAAAAAAATGGGAAATAAAAAAAGGAAAAATAGAAATAGTTTCAATAAGTGGTTATATTTTTTAATAAGTGGTTTTTTCCTAATAATTTATGTCTTTCTTTATCTTAAAATTATTTATCTTGGATATTTAATAGATAAGTGTAAAGAAGAATATGAACTGTTATCTCTAATCAATAAAAAATATACTCTTCAATTTATAACACTAACTACTCCTGAAAATCTTAAGAAACTTGCAAGTGAAAAAAATATAAATCTTGTTGTTCCTGAAAATGTCTGTTTTTTAGAGATAAAGGAAGAAGATGAAAAGAATATTGAAAAATCAGGTATTCTTGAAGCAAGGACAAAAGAAAACTTTTGAGGAAAGAATTGGGTATACAAAATTTATTTTTTTTATAGGTTTTGTTGTAATATTTTTACAACTTTTTAAACTTCAAATTATAGATTATTCAAAATATAAACCAATAGAAATAAAAACTATATACAAAAAAATAAAACTCATTGCAGAAAGAGGTAGAATTTATGACAGAAATGGAAAATTACTTGCTTTAGATATACCGAGATATTCTTTACATTTTGATACATGGATGATAAATAAAATGAGGAATGATCCAAAAGAAAAAGATCCCAAAAAAGTAGAAAATTTGAAAGAATTGCTTTCTAATATTTTAAAAATTGAAAAGAATGAGTTAGAAGAAAAAATAAATATCCCATATGCTTTAATAAAAAAAGACCTTTCACCAGAAGAATATAAAAAAATTAAGGAGTTAAAAATTAAAGGTGTATATTTTGAAAAAACCCATAAAAGAGTTTATCCTTGGGGAAATCATGCATCCCATATAATTGGATACACAGATATTGATGGGAAAAATGGACTTGAAGGAGTAGAATATATTTATAACTCTTTTCTAAAAGGGAAAGATGGAATATATTTAGTTTTGTGTGATGGACTTGGGAATTTAATCCCTTCTGTGAAAAAAACATTAATAAAAGAAGAAAAAGGGAAAGATATTGTTTTAACTGTTGATTCAAATATTCAATATATAGTTGAAGAGGAAATAAAAAAAGGATATGAAAAATTTACTCCTAAAAATATCAGTGTAATTGTAATGGATGCCGAAAATGGAGAAATACTCGCACTTGCAAACTATCCTGATTTTGACCCGAATAATTTTTCAAAATTTGATTTATCTATAATAAGAAACAAATGTGTCACTGATCTTTTTGAGCCGGGTTCTATTTTTAAAATTGTTACTACTGCTGCTGCTTTGGAAGAAAATCTTTTTACACCCTCATCAATTATAAAGTGTGAAAATGGTGAATGGCTAGTTAGAGGTCATTATCTTCACGATGTTCATCCTTATGGGTGTTTAACATTTGAACAAGTAATTACAAAATCAAGTAATATAGGAACTGTAAAAATTGCGATGGAACTAGGAGAGGAAAAACTTTATCAATATTGTAAAAAATTTGGATTTGGTGAAAGGACTGGAATTGACTTGCCTGGAGAAATAAAAGGTATTTTTAGACCATTGGAAAACTGGAGTTCATATTCAATTACTGCAATCCCTATAGGACAAGAGGTAGGCATAACTTCAATACAGGGAATTAGAGCAATTTCTGTTTTTGCAAATGGAGGTTATCTTGTAAGGCCACACATTATAAAAGAAGTTAAAGATGAAAGATCTTATGAAAAAATTATAAATTACAATAATGAAAAAAAACGAATTTTAACACCACAAACAACACAAATTATGAAAGAGATCCTTAAAAAAGTTGTAACTGAGGAAGGGACTGCTTCATCCGCCAAGATTGAGGGGTATAATATTTATGGAA
>JAOAEP010000175.1 GCA_026416755.1 bacterium
AACATTTATCCAACAATGAGTATAATTCCAATAAAGATTTATAAAAATTAAAGGTAAAGAAAAGGCAAAAAATACAAAAAAATTTTTCCATAATTTTTTTTCATTTCTTAAAGTCACATAAACGAAAACACCTATTAAATAAAGAATAGATAAATATTTACTTAAAAAAGCGAGTCCAAAAAATGTACCTGAAATAATGAAATCAATTTTTCTTTCTTCTTTAATCCCTTTATAAAAAAATATACCTGAAAGAAATGTGAAAAAAAGTAAAGGGATATCATTTGTAATCAAAAAACTTAAAAGATAAACAGGGGAAAGTAAAAAAAAAGAAGAAATGAGATATCTTTTTTCCTCTTCAGTTTTTAATAATATGAAAATTAAATATCCTATCAATAAAGTTGTAAAAATTGAAAACAATCTATAATAAAAAAAATGAAAAGTATATCTACCAAAAAAAGAAGATATATATATAATCCACCATATTAAAGGAGGATGTTCATAATAACCAAGATCAAAAAATTTTCCAGATGTTATAAAATATGCTTCATCACCTGTTAAAGGAAAAAAATATGCTAAAAAAAATTTTAAAATTAAACTACAAGTAATGGATATCCAAAATAATCGGGAATAATTACTTTTAATATCTACCATTCAATTTCCTCAGTATTGATTTTCATATTTATTGAGTC
Organism: bacterium; assembly: GCA_026416755.1. Classification (GTDB taxonomy): domain Bacteria; phylum Ratteibacteria; class UBA8468; order B48-G9; family JAFGKM01; genus JAMWDI01. The sequence goes on from JAOAEP010000175.1 coordinate 690, forward strand.
AAGATAATTTTGAAGAATAATTTGTGCTGATAGTTTATCCCTATACTTTTTTCTCTTTTTTCTACTTAAATCAGCAGTAAGTAGAAATCTTTCCGCTAGAGAGGTTGTAAGTCGTTCATCAAATGGAATAAACTCCATATCTTTAATTTCTTCTTTTAATTTAGCAATAAAGGAGAGAGTTTTTTCTGTTTGAGAACTAAAAGAACCATCCATTTTTAAGGGAAGCCCATAAACAATCTTAGTTATATTATATTTTTTGATAATTTCTTTAATTTTATCAACAACATTTTCATTCATTTGAATATTTCCAAGTCCTTTAGCGAATAAATTTTCTTCATCACTAATAGCAATGCCAATATTTTTATCTCCTATATCAATACATAAAATTCTCATTTTTTTCAATTATATATATTATCTCAAGGCTTCTTTTAACTTCTTTTACATCATGGACTCTAAAAATAATTGCTCCTTTAAGATATGCATATAGATTTGTAGCAATTGTTGGTTCAAGTCGTTCTTCCACCTCAAGATTTAAAAGTTTTCCGATAAATGATTTTCTGCTTGTTCCTATTAAAATTGGTCTATCAAACTTTTTAAATTTATCAAGATTTTTGAGTATTTCAACATTATCAAAAACTCTTTTCCCAAAACCAATTCCTGGGTCAATCACAATTCTTTCAATATCTATTCCATTACTCTTGATAATTTTTATCTTTTCTTCAAAAAAACTGCTTATTTCTTCAATAACATTTTCATAAAAGGGATTAACTTGCATATCTTCGGGTGTCCCCTTCATATGCATTAAAACATATCCACAATTAGAATTTTTTATAACATCTAACAATCTCTTGTCAATTGAAAAAGCAGAAATATCATTTATAATCTTTGCTCCATTTTCAATTGCCTTTTCTGCGACTTTACTTCTATATGTATCACAGGATATGGGTATTTTTAATTCATTACTTAAAAATTTTATTACTGGAATTACCCTTTCCATCTCTTCTTTTTCATCTATTGGTTTACTTCCAGGTCTTGTCGATTGGCCTCCTATATCAATTATATCTGCTCCTTGTTTTTCAATTTCAAGTCCTCTTTCAATCGCTTTATCAAAATCAAAAAATCTGCCCCCATCATAAAAAGAATCTGGAGTAACATTTAAAATACCCATTATTATAGGTTTATCTATGTTGATTATTTTATCTTTTATCTTCCAGTTCATTGGTTTTTAAGAATTGCCTTTCTGTAATCTTCTGCTTCAAGATTTTCTATCTTATCTATTTCTTTTTCAGTAAAATATCTTAATTTCCCACAACAAATACCAGCCAAAATTGACTTGGCTGCTTCTTCAACAATTAAACTTCTTGTGTATGCTTCTTTAATTGATTCCCCTACAGCAACAACACCGTGATTTTTAAGTAAAACTACATTAACCTTTTTAATTTCTTTACAAACTGCTTTTCTTATTTCTTCACCTGCAGGAACAACATAATCAATAACAGGAACTTCTTTACCAAGTATAGCAACATAATCTGGGAAAAATGGTTTAAATTTAATCCCTGCAGAAATTAAACCAATAGTAATTGGAGGATGGGTATGAATAACCGCTTTTACTTCTGGTCGGGTAAGATATATTCCAAGATGCATTGAGATTTCACAAGTTGGTCTTAAACTACTGAAAATTTCTCCTGTTTTTAAATTAACTTTTACCCATTCATCTTCTTTTATTTCATCAAGAAAAAAACCACTCGGAGAAAGAAAAACAAAATCATCTTCTCTTGCACTTATATTCCCACCTGGCCCTGCAACAAGTCCTTTTTCTACAATCTTCTTACCAATTTCAGTTAGTTTTTTTCTTATTTCTTCCATTTTTATGTCCTTTTTATCTTAAAAAACTTCCTTTTTCCTATTTTTATAACCATTCCATCTTTTATTTTAATCTTCTTGTATGGTTCAAAAATTACTTCTCCATTTACTTTGATTGCCTTCTGAATGATAAGCCGTTTTGCTTCTGATTTTGAATTTACCATACCTGTCTTTGAAAGTAACTCTATTATTTCAATTTCTTCATTATTATTAAGAATATCGTTTTTAATTATAACTTCAGGTACTTCTGAAGGTATTTCTTTTTCTCTAAAAATTCTATTAAACTCTTCTTCCGCTATCCTGGCTTTCTCTTCATCATAAATCCATTCAACAATTTTTCTTGCTAAAAATGCTTTCCCTTCTCTAGGATTCTTTTTAATTAATTCTATATAAATATCCGATTTTACGTTTGTAAGAAGAGAAAAATATTCTTCCATAATATTATCTGGAATTGACATAATTTTACCAAACATATCAAATGGGTCAGCATTCAGAGGTATATGATTTCCATAACTTTTACTCATTTTTAATTTTCCGTCAGTTCCTATAAGTATTGGCATTGTTATAACCACTTGTTTTTCTTGTCCCAAATATGATTGAATAGTTCTTCCTGCAAGTAAATTAAATTTCTGTTCAGTTGCTCCTATTTCTATATCAGAAGCAAGTGCATAAGAGTCATAGCCCTGTAAAAGTGGATATAAAAACTCATGTAAAAATATTGGTCTTCTTTCTTTATATCTTTCTGTAAAATCCTCTCTCTCAAGAATCTGTGCCACAGTAAAAATTGATGTCAATTTTACAACTTCTTCCAGATTTAATTTTGAAAGCCAAGAAGAATTATAAACAAATTCTGTTTTATCAATATCAAGAATTTTACTAACTTGTTCTTTATAAGTTGAAAGATTTTTTTGTATTTCTTCTGGAGATAAAATAGGTCTTGTTTCTTTTCTTCCAGTTGGGTCTCCAATTCTAGCAGTAAAATCACCAATTAAAAATATAACTTTATGGCCAAGTTCTTGAAAATCTCTTAATTTTCTAATTGGAACAGTATGACCCAAATGTATTTCTGGAGCAGTAGGGTCAATTCCATACTTTATTCGCAAAGGTTTATTTTCTTTTAAAGCCCTTTCTAATTTACTTTCAAGTTCTTTTTCTTCAATAATTTCTACAACATTTTTCTTTATAATCTCCATTTGTTTTTTTATTTCTTTTTCCATAACTATTAAATTCTACAAGAGAAACAAAATAAGGTCAAATCAGAGAAACAATTTTGGCAGATAACAAATTTTTTCTTCATAAGGAGATATTTTCAAGGAAACAACATCATATAATCTTTGATGAGTTATTTTAGCACTTTTTACCATCTCCTCATAGGGTCTATTACAAACATCAAGAAATCCAATATTGTAGTTTTCGCCATCAAATCTTCCAATTGCTGACTGATCATAAAGAGTAAAATAATGAACTCCAACACACCACGGTTGATATGCTGCAGTTTCAACATAAACTCTAAATGCTTTTCCTCTTTCTTTTTGACTTTTTACTCTACCTATACCTGATGCAGGAAGACCCACATCAAGTGCACCGAAATGCCATTCCCCAATTATTACCGGCTTATTTATTTTTTTACATATTTCACCTAACTTTGAAGGGATTCTCTCAGCATAACAATTTATACTAAAAACATCAAAACATCTCATTCCTTCAATTACCCAATCTGGAGGAATAGTATAATATCTCACACCAAGATTCAGATGATTTGGATCAACCTCTTTACAAGCAAAACTTAATGTTTCAAAAAACTTTTTTACCATAATGGTTGAAAATTCTTCAAGGTCTTTTTTAGCAGTATCAGTTATAGGTTTTTCCCATTTCCCCTTTTTTATTTCATCAAAACTTAAATTTATCTTCCAATTAGAGGAAAGTGAAGATTTAGAATTATTATATTTTTTTCTTAAAAACTCACATAATTTTTCTCTTGTTTTACTTTCTTTTCCTGTAATTAACATCCCTTCAGCAGGAAGTTGTTTTGCAAAACCCCATGTTGGTTCATTCATTAAAAAATATCCGATTAAAGCAGGGTCATCTTTTGTATCCTGTAATTGTTTTGCAAATTCTTTTGCATCTTTTTCAAAGTGAGGGTCAAAAACATCTGGAAAATCTCTAAAAATATATTTGGAATATTTTAGTTTAAAATATAGAGGTATTACATAGGGGAATTTATTAATTGATGCTAATTTCCAATCAGACCAATTGCCAAAAGTATTAAATCCCCAGTCCTTTAAGAAAGATATTATAATTTTACTCCACGCCTCATACCATTTAGACCCAAAAACACGAATAAAATTTGAAATAAGAAAATTAAATTGTAATTGACCATCAGAGGTATAACTGAAACAAACTTTAAAATTTCTGTTTTTTGGAAGCCATTTCAATGCATTTTTAATACCTT
>JAOAEP010000030.1 GCA_026416755.1 bacterium
ATATAAAAGAGGAATTAATGAATGAGAAGATTGAACTATTATTTATAAAAAGTGAATAAAAATGTTTGACCCATTAATTGAGGAAGAAATTAAAAAAATTGAAAGTGAAATAATAAGTTGGAGAAGGTATTTCCATATGTATCCTGAACTTGGATTTGAGGAATATAAAACCTCTGAAAAAATACAGAGTATATTGAAAGAAATAGGTATTCCTTTTGAAATTAAAGGTAAAACAGGCGTAATCGGATATATAAATAAAAATGCCACTATAACAATTGGTATAAGAGCAGATATAGATGCCTTACCAGTTGCAGAAGAGACAAATCTTCCATTTTCATCAAAAAATAAAGGTATTATGCATGCCTGTGGTCATGATGGACATATTGCTACACTTCTTGGAGTTAGTAAAATACTTATGAAATTTAATGACTTACTTAAATATAACATTAAACTTATTTTTCAACCAAGTGAAGAAAAATCACCTTGTGGAGCACCTTTATTAATAAAAGAAGGTGTGTTAAAAAATATAAATTTTCTTATTGGTTTCCATTTTATTTCAGATATCCCCCTGTATAAGATTTCCTTAGAAAAAGGCACTGTTATGGCAAATACAGATATGTTCAAAATTATAATTGAAGGGAAAGGAGGGCATGGAAGCACTCCTCATTTAACTAATGACCCTGTTGTTTGTTGTGGATATCTTATTTCTGCTTTACAAACAATAATTAGTAGAAAAATAGACCCTTTTGAACCAGCAGTTTTATCTATTTGCAAAATAAAAGGAGGAGATGCATTTAATGTGATACCAGAAAGAGTTGAAATAGAAGGTACAGTTAGAACACTTAATGAAAAAACAAGAAAAAAAATAAAAAATCAAATGAAAAGAATTAGTGAAAAAATAACTTCCTCATATAACTGTAAATTGAAATTTTTTTATGATTCTTATTCTCCATGTGTAAGAAATGATTATAAGTTTACAGAAATTATTGAAAAAACAAGTAGAAAAATACTTGATAAAAAACATTTTTATAAATCAGGTCCTTCTATGGGTGGTGAAGATTTTGCTTTTTACTCACAAAAAATTCCATCAACATATATATTTATTGGATGTGGGAAAAAAAGTGGAGTTCACCATAGTAGTAAATTTAATCTGGATGAAAGGGTTATACCTTTTGCTGTGAAATATTTAAGTAATCTAATTTTAAACATTAAATTCAAAAAGGAGAAATAATGAAAAAAATAATATTTGTATGGGGTGGTTGGGATGGTCATCAACCAAAAGAAACAACAGAAATTTTTGCGAATATAATGGAAAAAGAAGGATATGAGGTTGAAATTTATAATACTCTTGATATCTTCCTTGATGAAAAAAAATTAAACTCAACAAATTTAATTGTTCTATGTTGGACTATGGGAAAAATGACCAGTGAACAGACAAAAGGATTATTAAAAGCAGTAAGTTCAGGAGTTGGACTTGCTGGCTGGCATGGAGGAATGGGAGATTCTTTTAGGGAAAATACTGAATATCAATTTATGGTGGGTGGCCAATGGGTTGCTCATCCTGGAGGGATAGTTGAATATGAGATAAATATAATTAAAAAAGATGATCCAATTGTTAAGGGCTTATCTGATTTTAAGTTAAGGTCAGAGCAGTATTATATGCATGTTGACCCTTCAAATGATGTTATAGCAACAACTACTTTTAAAAATACTGAATATCCTTGGATAAATGGAACTGTAATGCCAGCGGTATGGAAAAGAATGTATGGAAAAGGAAAGGTCTTTTATGCTTCTTTTGGTCATCAAGCAAGTGATTTTGATATTTTTGAAGCAAGAGAGATTGTAAAAAGAGGGATTATCTGGGCTATTGGGGATTTATAAAAAACTTTAAATGATTGAAAATAAGAAGAAAGTCAGGTATAATTAAATTTGATGATAGATTTTAATACTCCTGAATGGAAGGAAAGAATAAAGGGAAAAACTCCGGAAGAAATAGCAAAAATTGTAGAAGAATACTATGAGAAAAAATTTAAGAAAGAATATCCTATTTTTCCTTGGAAAATTTTAATTGGAATTATTTTTCTCTTTTCTTTGATTATAATAGTTTTTTTAATTCTTATTAACTATCTCAAAAAATATAAAATTTAGTTTCTTTTTAAACATTTATTCCAGCAACATATCCAGTGGAAAAACACATCTGCAAATTATATCCTCCTGTCTTTCCATCCACATCAATAATCTCTCCAGCAAAATAAAGTCCTTTTACAATTTTTGACTCCATAGTTTTAGGATTTATTTCATCAATACAAACACCTCCTCTTGTCACCATACTATCATAAAATGGCCTTGTTTTTTTTACTGTTATTTCAAATTTTAAAAGTTTCTCAACAATTATTTTCCTTTCATCTCTTGTTATTTGATTTACTTTTTTTTCTCCTTCTAAACCCGATTGCTTTAAAAACTCATCTATTAAACCAGATGGAAGTAAATTTTTAAAAAGATTTTTTAATATTTTATTTGGATTTTCTTTTATTTCTCTCTGTAACCTTTTATCAAGTATTTCATCATTTAGCGCCGGTTTAAAATTTATTATTATCTTTATTTCTCCTTTATCAAGATTTTCAGACACATTTCCACTCAAATTTAAAATACTAGGACCACTAACTCCATAATGAGTAAACAAAAGTTCTCCAAATTCCTCTCCAATTTTCTTTTCACTTAGATATGCACTCACAAGAATGTTTTTTAAATTTATACCTTGCCATTTCTTTATAAAATTTTCTTTAATTTCTAACCCACATAAGGCAGGAACTGGCTTTATAATCTTATGCCCAAATTTTCTTGCCCATATAAAACCATCTCCTTCTGAACCTGTCCCAGGAAAACTTTTACCTCCTGTTGAAATTACTACTTTTTTTGTCTTAAAAATCCTTTTATCTGTTTTAATTTCAAAAAATTCCTTATTTTTTTCAATATCCAATACTTTTTCTCTTAAAAATAATCTAACCTTATTTCTATCAAGAATTTTTTTTATAGTTTTTAAAACATCTTCAGCATTTTCACTTTCTGGATAAACTCTTTTACCGGTATCAATTTTAAGTTTAAGCCCATTTCTTTCAAAAAAATCATAAAGGTCATGATTTGAAAATTGATGAAATACATTAATCAAAAATTTCCCGTTTTTATATTTTGAAATATAGTCCTCATTTATCTCATTCAAATTTGTTAAATTACATTTTCCTTTTCCAGTTAAAAGTAATTTTTTACATATTTCACTATTTCTATCAACTAATGCAACTTTTTTCCCTTTTTCAGATGCAGAAATTCCCGCAAAACAACCAGAAGGCCCTCCTCCAATTATAACACAATCAAAAATTTCCATTTATTTAAAAACTTTCCTGTAATATTTTTCTCCTCTATATTCTATTTCAGCAATTTCTTTTCTCCTTATTAATTCATTTATTAAATCAAAAGAACCACCATTTTCTTTTAGAAACTTCTCAATTTCTTTCTGGCTCATTGGATGAACAGAAACAATACTTAAAATATCTTCAATTAAATTTCCTGTAAAACCGAATTCTTTTTCTCCTTTCTTTTCAATAATCTTTACATTTAAATCTTTACTCTTAAAAACAATATATGCAAAATCTATTTTTTCTTCTTCAGGAACTTCTACCCATTTTTCAGCAGGTGGTCTTGTAGGATAACCAATATATGCAATCTCTGGTTTTATTTCTTTTAAAAACTCTCCTATCTTTTCTATTTCATCTTTTATATCATTTATATTCTTTATAAAAATTGTTTCAGTTAAAAGTTCTCCTTTAAACTCATCTGAAAATATTTTTATACCTTCAAGGATTTTATTTAAATTTAATTCTTTATGGGGTCTATTTATTCTTTTCCATATATCTTCACTTACTGCATCTAATTTTAATGAAACACAGTCTGCTTTTTTCAAATCATCTCTTACATCCTCTCTCCATATTAAAGAAGAATTTGTAATTACAGCAATTTTTATCCCAAATTCTTTTAAAATTTCTATTTCCTTACCTAAATTTATATCAAGAGTTGGCTCCCCATCAGGAACAAAACTTATGTAATCAATTTCTTTATCTTTCAAACTTTCAATTACTTCTTTAACCTGTTTTTTTATCTGCTCTGGTTGATAAAATTCTTTCCTTTCAATCTCAATATACTCTGTCCTTCCAATCTGGCAATAAATACAAAAATAACTACATCTTTTAGGTGGAAAAACATTATTAATACCTAAACTTTTTCCAAATCTTCTTGAAGGAACTGGTCCAAAAACTATCCTTTCCATAATTTCAAAATTATACTCTAAATTCTCAATAATTAAAAACCCTTATATTCTACAATATCTTCTTTGACTATCTGGGAGGAAAGGTGTGAAAATTGTTGGTACATATATTTTTTAAAAGATATTATTTTACAATTTCTAAATATTTTTTCTTCTTCAAGTAACCACTCTATTTAAATTTATTTGACAAACTACTTAAGGAGGCGTAATATAGAGACAAAACAATTAAAGGGAGGATATATGAAAAAAATATTAGGGGGGATAGGGTTTTTTTTGTTTCTTTGTTTTAATATTTATTCTGTGACATTTGAGTATGCTGCAGATTTTGCTTCTGAAAACTACTTTAATCACATTTGTACTGCTGATTTTAATAGGGATGGGAAACTTGACCTTGCTATTGCCTGCAATAACGCCATAGAAATATACTCTGGAACTGGAGTGTCTCCTTATTATTTTGTGAAAAAATCTGTTATTAATCTTACTGGATATTTTCAATATATAATTTCAGATGATTTTAACAGAGATGGGAAACCAGATATTGCAGTTACAAGTTATAGTTTTCCTGAACAATTTTATGTTTTACTTGGTAATGGTGATTTTTCTTTTCAAACTTCTTATTATAACTTTATGTCTTATCCTAAAGGCATTGTCTCAAGTGATTTTAATAGAGATGGTATCCCTGATATTGCTGTAGTTTCTTATAACTCTTATTTTAATTGTTATCTTGGAAATGGAGATGGATCATTTACATTCAAATCTACAAACTCCACAAGTTATGTTTCTCTTTATATAACCTCCGGTGATTTTGATAATGATGGAATAGAAGATATTGCAGTAAGTGCTTATTTCAATTCCAAAGTCCATATCTTTCGTGGGAAAGGAGATGGAACATTTTATACACCTATAGATATTAATGTTTCTTCCCCATGGTATATAACAAAAGGTGATTTTAATAGAGATGGAAAACTTGATTTAGTGGTCTCAAGCAGAAGTGGTAGTGGTCAAGTTGCTATTCTTATAGGAAATGGGGATTGTACATTTAAAAATCCTGTTTATTATAATACCGGTGGAGAACCATGGGGAATTGGTGTAGATGATTTTGATGGAGATGGAATTTTAGATATTGCTGTGGTAAATAATTATTCTAAAACTCTCACAGTTTTAAAAGGTAAAAAAGACGGTAGTTTTCAATTAGATTATACATTTAATTTTTCTTCTGCTCCCATTGGATTTGTTTCTGGTGATTTTACAAAAGATTATAAAAAAGATGTAGGAATAATATTTCCACAAAGTTTAATAATACTTAAAAATTCTGCAGAGTTTAAAGAATCGGGTATATTTTCAGAACCAGTTCATTATCAGACAGGTCAAAACCCAAGGAATGTTATAAGTGCTGATTTTAATAATGATGGAATTTTAGACCTTGCTGTTGCTAATAAAAATTCAAACAATGTTTCTATTCTTATTGGTAAAAATGATGGTTCTTTTAATTCTGCTGTTAATTATAATTTTGCTCCTGCCTTTGGATATGATTTTTCACCTTCAGACCTTGTAAGTGGTGATTTTAACAAAGATGGAAAGATAGATATCGCTGTTTCAAATTATAGTGGACGTATTTATGGAATTATGATAAACAATGGAGATGGGACTTTTGCAGTGAATATATATCAAACATATGGAATAAGTCCTTGTGATTCAATAAATTCTGCTGACTTTAACAGAGATGGAAAACTTGACATTTTGATTACAAGTAGTAATTATCCAAATGGTGGATTTCTTGTTTTATATGGAATTGGTGATGGAACATTTAGTGGTGGTTGTTTTTATCCTAATGAAAATTTCTTGAGAACTGCACTTGGTGATTTCAATAAAGATGGAATCATTGACATTGCATTAACAGCCCAGTATAAACAATATGTTTATTTATATAAAGGTTTAGAAGGTGGTTTTTTAAATATTGGAAATTTTTTAACAGGGAATGGTCCAGTAAAACCAATTTTTTCCGACTTTAATTCAGATGGGAATCCTGATATTGCTGTATGTGATTGGTCTGACCAAAATATATCATTTTTCCTTGGAGATGGACAAGGTAGTTTTAATCTATCAAGTAAATATATTTTCCAGTATAATTTACAACCTTATGATATTGTTTCTGATGATTTTAATCGTGATGGAGCAATAGATATTGTTATTGCAGGTGTTTCATCATTTAATCTTGCTTTTCTTTTAGGTAATAATAATGGTTCATTTACATCTGGAGGAGAATTTTCAACACAAATAGGATATCCAAGAGGTCTGTGTAAAGGTGATTTTGATAGAAATGGAACAATTGATTTTGCAGTTGTAAGAGG
>JAOAEP010000052.1 GCA_026416755.1 bacterium
AAAGAAATTTAGTTATATATCTGCTTTAATAGATGGAGAAAGTCTTTATTTGGTAAACCTCCTTGTGTATCACGATTATGGATATCAATTATTGAAAAGATTAAAAAACAAAAATGTTTTCATCTACGCCTCAAATAAAGAAGAATTTGAAGCACTTATAAATAGATTTTGTTCAGGTAAACTACTAATCTCTTGTGGTATAATTGATATAGGAAATGAAAAGAAAAAAGATTTTTTAAAAAAGGAGAAAAATATCTTTAAGATGGAGAAAATTCCTAAATATATTAAAAAACGAGTTTCATTGAGTGATAATTTTATTTATATAAAAAACTTATTTAAAACTTATAATATTCAAACTATATGTGAAAGTGCTAACTGCCCCAATATATATGAATGTTTCGGGAAAAAATATGCTTCTTTTATGATTCTTGGGAAAATATGTACAAGAAACTGTAAATTCTGTAGTGTAAATAAAGGAGAACCAGAAAAAGTGGATGAAGCAGAACCAGAAAAAATTGCCGAAGTTATTAAAAAACTTCAAATGAAATATGTAGTAATTACCTCAGTTACAAGGGACGACCTTCCTGATGGTGGAGCGAATCAATTTAAAAAAGTTGTAGAGGCAATAAGAAAAAAATCACCTAAAACAAAAATTGAACTACTTATCCCAGATTTCAAAGGAGAAATTTCAAACTTAAATATTATATTTGATTCAAAACCAGATATAATTTCTCATAATATAGAAACAGTTAAATCACTTTATCCAATTATAAGACCAAAAGCAAATTATGGAGTTTCATTAGATGTACTATCAAAAATAAAAAAAAATGGTTTCATAACAAAATCTGGATTTATGATAGGTATTGGTGAAAAAGAAGATGAAATATATGAACTTATGAATGATATTTTGAATACAGGATGTGATATTTTGGTAATAGGACAATATTTAAAATCAGAAAAGGAAGGCTTTGAAGTGAAAAAATTTTATAAAGAGGAATTTTTTTCTAAATTAAAAGAATATGGATTAAAAATAGGATTCAAAGAAGTAATGGCAGGAATATTTTACAGAAGTTCTTATTTTATTGAAAATTCTTAAGATGGAATAAATATTGACATTAACTAAAAGTATCTATTATAATTAAAATGTATAGTAAGGGGATATAGCTCAACGGGAGAGCGTCCGCCTTGCACGCGGAAGGTTGCCGGTTCAAGTCCGGCTATCTCCACTTCAAATTTCCCATCCTCAAAAATCTATATTTGACCATAAAAAGAATTTTTAATAAAATTAATTTTAAGAAATGGAAAAAATAAAAAAAATTTCCGAAATACTTGAAAAGATATATCCAGAAGCAAAAACCGCTTTAATATTTGAAAATCCCTTTCAACTTCTAATCGCCACTATTCTTTCTGCCCAAACAACAGATGAGAGAGTAAACAAAGTTACTCAGATGCTTTTTAAAAAATTCAAAACACCTTTTGATTTTGCTTCTGCAAAAATAGAGGAAATAATGAGTGAGATAAAATCAATAAATTTTTATAAAAATAAAAGTAGAAACATAAAAAAATTATGTGAAATTCTTGTAAATACATATAATGGTAAAGTTCCAGATACAATGGAAGAGTTAATAAAATTACCAGGAGTTGCAAGAAAAACAGCCAACGTAGTATTATCACAAGCATTTGGGAAAGCAGAAGGAATAGTAGTTGATACTCATGTCAAAAGGGTTACAAATCGTCTCGGTTTAACAAAAAATACTGAACCAGAAAAAATAGAAAAAGATTTAATGGAAATTATTCCAAAACCAGAATGGATTAGTTTACCTTTTAGATTAATCTTATTGGGAAGAAACATTTGTAAAGCTAAAAATCCAAAATGTATAGAGTGTCCATTAAATAACTTATGTCCAAGTAAAGGGAAAATAAAATGATTTTTGTTGTACAAGAACATTTTGCCTCACATCACCACTATGATTTTAGAATAGAAATTGATGGTGTTTTAAAATCGTGGGCTATACCTAAGGAAATCCCCAAAAAACCAAATGATAAAAAACTTGCAGTAGAAGTAGAAGATCATCCTATAGAATATGCAAATTTTGAAGGAGAAATACCAGAAGGAGTATATGGAGCTGGAATAGTGAAAATATGGGATAAAGGAAAATATAATTTAGTCCATAAGGATAATAAAAAAATAGAAATTGATTTAAAGGGTAAAAAATTAAAAGGTAGATATGTTTTACTCTTATTCAAAAAGGAAAAAAATAAAAACTTGTGGTTAATTTTTAAAAAAAATGAGAATAATAAGGAAACTTGAATTAAGTATCTTTTTATTTCTTGTTTCTGGTTGTGCAGTCACAATTGCTACAAAGCCCGAAAAAAAGAACTTTACATATCATGAAGTAAGAAAAGGAGAAAATCTTTTTAGAATATCTAAGTATTATTACGAAGGAGAAACCGTTGAAAAAATTAAGGAAGGGGTAGAAAAAATTAAAAAAGCAAATAATTTACAAAGTGAGAATATAAGTATAGGGCAGATATTATTAATTCCACAAACAAACAAAAAACAACCACCATATGCACTTTTACCTCCACAGAACATTCCACAAACACAAGTTCCAACAATTGAACAGAAGCCCATTGATATAGAACCTAAAATTACTAAAGAATATTTTTTCATTTGGCCTATTGAGGGAACAATTATTTGTAGATTTAATGAAATGGGAAACAAAGGTATTGATTTGATGGTAGACCAAGGAAGCGATGTTTTTGCCTCTGCTGATGGAGAAGTAGTTTTTGCTGGTAATACAAAAAAATATGATGAAACTATTATAATTAAACATTCACAATCAACTTATACAGTATATGCACATGATATTGAAATAAAAGTTAAAAATGGAGAAAAGGTTAAAAAGGGCGATATAATAGGAAAAGTAAAGTCAGGAACCCAAAGAAAAAGATATATACATTTTGAAATAATTATTGATGGAATAAATGTTGATCCTTTAAATCACCTTCCACCACTAAATGAAAAAAAGGGAATTTGAAAAAAGAGAAAAGATAATTCTGGAGAAATATGCAGTTTTTAGTTATAAAACAATTGGAAGAAAGTATGTTGAAGAAGAACATTTTTTAAGAAGTCCTTTTCAACGAGATAGAGACAGGATAATTCATTCAACTGCTTTTAGACGACTTGAATATAAAACACAAGTTTTTATTTATCACGAAGGCGATTATTATAGAAACAGATTAACTCATACACTTGAAGTTCAACAAATTGCACGTACAATTGCAAGAGAGTTGAGAGTTAATGAGGACCTTGTAGAAGCTATATCTCTTGCCCACGACCTTGGACATACACCATTTGGACATAAAGGAGAGGCGATATTAGATGAAATTATGAAAAACTATAATTTACCTGGTTTTGAACATAATAGACAAGGGTTGAGAATTGTTGATTATCTTGAAGAAAGATATCCTGATTTTCCTGGCCTTAATCTTACTTTTGAAGTTAGGGAAGGAATTATAAGACATACAACAAGTTATGATATTCCATTAATAGAAAAAGAATATGAAGAATTTACTAAGTTTAAATCCCCAACTCTTGAATGTCAAATAGTTAATATTGCAGATGAAATTGCCTATACTTGCCATGACCTTGATGACGGAATAAAATCGGAAATTATTGATTATAGAGATGTAAGAGAGGTTGAAATGTGGAGAGAGATAGAAAAGATAAGTGAGATAGAAAAAAAGCCGGAAAGGCATAGAAGACATATTATGATAAGAAATCTAATAAATTATCTTGTAACTGATTTAATAATAGAAACGAAAAAAAACTTAAGAAAATTAAATCCACAATCAGTTAATGATGTAAGAAACTTAGATATTATTGTAAAAAATTCAGAAAAAGTAAGAACTCAACATGCTGAACTAAGAAAATTTCTTGAAGAAAATATGTATACACATCCAAAGGTAATAAGAATGACTGAAAAAGGTGGAAGGATAATTAAAGAACTTTTTGAAGCATATTATAAAGAGCCAAGACAATTACCTTATCATATCCAAAAAAGAATAGAAAAAGAAAAAAAAGAAATTGTTATTTGTGATTACATTGCTGGAATGACAGATAGGTTTGCATTAAGTGAATATCAAAAATTATTTGATCCAACAACTTTTTAAAAATGGACAAAAAAATATATTGGATTGCATTAAATTTAATTGGATTTTCATATATAAAATTAAAAAGATTACTTTCAGAATTAAAAGATATAGAAGAAATATTCACACTTGATTTGAAGAAATTAACAGAATTGGGAGTTAAAAAAAATATTGCAGAAAAAATTATTAAATGGGAAAATTTGCCATTAAAAGAAGAAATAGAATTTATAGAGAAAGAAGGAATTAAAGTAATCACAATTGAAGACCCAGAATATCCAGAGATATTAAAACAAATATATGACCCGCCGTTTTTACTTTATGTTAAAGGGAGTACAAATTTAGAAAACTTTTCTATTGGAATAGTTGGAACTAGGAATCCATCTATTTATGGATTAAAAATGGCTGAAAAATTTGCTTCAGAACTTGCAAGTTATGGAATTACTATTATAAGTGGACTCGCGAGAGGGATAGATACTGCTGCTCACACAGGGACGCTAAGGGTAAATGGAAAAACAATTGGTGTGATGGGTTCCGGTTTTAAAAATTTCTATCCCCCAGAAAATAAAAGACTTGAAAGGGAAATTATTAAAAATGGTGCAATAATTACAGAATTCCCTTCTTTTGTTTTCCCTGAAAAATATAATTTCCCTAAAAGAAATAGAATAATTTCAGGACTATCAAGAGGAGTTATTATAATTGAAGCAGGTCCAAAAAGTGGTGCTTTAATAACTGCAAATTTTGCACTTGAACAAGGGAGAGAAGTTTTTGCATTACCTGGTCGAGTTGACACATTATATTCAAAAGGAACAAATAAACTTCTAAAAGAAGGAGCATATTTAATTGAAGAACCAAAGGATATTCTTGATATATTTAATATAAAGATAGAAAAAGAAGATTTATTAAAAAAAGAAAAGAAAAAAATAGATGAAGTTGACAAATTAATAAAGATTTTAGAACAGCCATTACAACTTGAAGAAATAATAATAAAAACAGGACTTAAGGCGCAATTGTTACTTCCTATTTTGACAAAACTTCAAATTGAAGGGATAATTGAAGAATTACCGGGAAAAATCTATAGGAAAAAATAAAAAATTATTTAATTGTTAAGTAAAAAATTGTATAATACTAAAATTTAAAAAAGTTTTATTATCTCGTTAGGAGGGAGTATGAAATGGAGTAAATATTTTATCCCTACTCAAAAAGAAGCGCCAAAAGATGCGGAAACAATAAGTCATAAATTATTGATAAGAGCAGGATTAATTGACAAACTTGCCTCTGGTGTCTATACATATTTGCCCCTTGGTTTAAAAGTTTTAGAAAAAGTTGAAAATATAGTTAGAGAGGAAATGAATAATTCAGGTGCAATAGAATTACTTATGCCTTCCTTACAACCAGCTAACTTATGGAAAGAAACAGGACGACTTGATAAAATGGGTAAGGATATGATTAGATTTATAGATAGACATGATAGGGAGATGATTTTCGGGCCGACTCATGAAGAAGTAATAACTGACATTGTGAGAAGATATATAAAATCTTGGAAACAATTACCATTAATTTTATACCAAATTCAAACAAAGTTCAGAGATGAAATAAGACCAAGATTTTCAATAATAAGAGCAAGGGAATTTTTAATGAAGGATGCTTACAGTTTTGATATAAATGAAGAAGGTCTTGATATGTCATATAATTTAATGAAAGAAACATACAGAAAAATATTTGACAGATGTGGTTTAAAATGTAATATTAGAGAGGCTGAAAGTGGTGTCATAGGAGGAAAATTTTCAGAAGAATTTGTTGCAGAAGGAGAATGTAGTGAACTTGAAGTAGGTCATATATTTAAACTAGGACTTGAATATAGTAAAGCAATGAAAGCGAACTTTGTCGATAAGGATGGGAAAGAAAAACCTATCTATATGGGATGTTATGGAATTGGAGTAAGTAGAATTGTGGCAGCAATAATAGAAGGGAATTATGATGAAAACGGAATTATATGGCCCCTTTCTGTCGCTCCTTTTCTTGTTGATATAATACCAACAAATATGGGTGACAACGACATTTTAGTTATAAGTGAAAAAATTTATAATGATTTAAAAGATAATGGTTTTGATATAATAATTGATGAAAGAGATGAAAGTGCAGGAGTCAAATTTAAAGATGCTGATTTATGCGGATTCCCATATCAAATTATTGTTGGCAAAAAAATAAAAGAAAAAAAAGTTGAAATTAAAGAAAGGAAAAGTAAAAAAATATTAGAGATAAAAACAGAAAATATCGTTAGTTATTTCAATTCTATTATAAGAGGTTGATCTATTTTGTTTACAAATGTAATATTAAATTGAGAAGAAAAAATTGGTTCTTTTACTCTATTTTCTATTTTTAACTTCTTCTTTTAAAATATTTTCTATCTCTTCAAAATTAAGAATTCCTATCATCCCTTTACCATGTTTTCTCAAAGATAATTTCCCCTCTTTAATCTCTTTATCACCAATAATTATCATATAAGGAACTTTTTCATCTTCCGCTTCTTTTATTTTTTTATTTATTTTTTCATTCCTTAAATCAATTCCTATTCTGAACTCTTTTTCAAATCTATTTTTTAGATTTATGCAGTATTCATTATGTCTTTCTGCGATAGGTAAAATTCTAATTTGTTCAGGAGCAAGCCATAAAGGGAAATTACCTTTATAATGCTCTATTAAAATTCCAAAAAACCTCTCAAGAGAACCAAGAATTGCCCTGTGTATTAAAATCGGAACTTTAAAACTGCCATCTGAACCAATATATTTTAAATCAAATTTTTCAGGGATATTAAAATCTACTTGAATAGTACTGCATTGCCATTCTCTACCAAGACAATCCTTTATTTTTATATCAATCTTAGGTCCATAAAAAACGCCCTCCCCAGGGTCTATTTCATAAGCAATGTTTTTTGTATTTAATGCATTTTGAAGTGCTTTTGTGGCTCTTTCCCAATTTTCAATACTTCCAACAAATTTTTCTGGTCTTGTTGATAAAAAAACTTTATACTCATTAAATCCAAAACTTTTTAAAAAGAAATAAACTAAATCTATAATTTTGCAAACTTCATCTTCAATTTGTTCAGGAGTACAAAAAATATGTGCATCATCTTGAGTAAATCCTCTAACCCTTAATAAACCATGTAAAACTCCTGGTTTTTCATATCTGTAAACAGTTCCAAGTTCAGCCCATCTGATAGGTAAGTCCCGATAACTTCTCAATTTACTATTATAAATCTGTATATGAAAAGGACAATTCATTGGCTTTAGTTGATATGCTTTTTCTTGGTCTATCTCCATTTTAGGAAACATATATTCACTATAAAAAGAAATATGCCCTGACTTCTCCCAAAGAGAAATATCCGCAATATGAGGGGTATAAACGAGTTCATATCCATTATTCAGATGAACTTCTTTCCAAAAATCTTCTATAATCTTTCTTACAATTGCTCCTTTTGGATGCCAGAAAATGAGCCCTGGACCATATTCTGGATGAATACTGTACAGGTCAAGTTTTTTCCCCAGAACCCTGTGGTCCCTTTCTTTTGCTTCCTCAAGAAATTTCAAATAATTCTCAAGTTCTTCCTTTGTCTCAAAAGAAATACCATAGATCCTTTGCATACTTTCCCTTTTTTCATCTCCTCTCCAGTACGAAGAAGAAACAAATAAGAGTTTAAAAAATTTAACCTCTCCGGTTGAATTCAGATGCGGTCCTTCACATAGATCTATAAATTCTCCTTGTTTATAAAAGGAAACCATCTCATCTTCTATTTCATCAATTATTTCAAGTTTAAATGGCTCATATTTCAAAATTTCTTTTGCTTCTTCTTTATTCTTTTCAATTCTTTCAATCCTATAATTTTCTTTTATAATGTTTCTCATCTCGTTTTCAATTTTTATAAGTTCATCAGGAGTAAATGGTTCTTTTCTTTGAAAATCATAATAAAAACCTCTTTCAATGGCAGGTCCTGTTCCAAGTTTTACATCTGGAAATAATCTTTTAACTGCTTGCGCCATTATATGTGATGTTGTATGCCAATATTTTTTATAGTCCATTTTTTCAATAAAAACGGGGCCGACGGGATTTGAACCCGCGACCTCCAGATCGACAGTCTGGCATTCTAGACCGCTGAACTACGGCCCCATCCTTTAAATTATAAAATTTTACCTTTTTTAATTTTTTATGTCAATTGCCATTAAGTATTTTATTAAAAATTTTTGGTATCTTTGAAATTTCATATATATTAAAATAGAACTGAACTATTTTAATCAAAAGATTTAATTTTTTCTGTATTTTACAATCCCCAAAAATCAATTTACCTTAATTTTGCAGGATACAAACAATTTTATTTTTATACTTTTGAAATTTTTGTATAATTTAGGATATGAAAGAAGCAATTTTTATTAAAAGAATAAGTAGATTTATAGTGGAATGTGAATTAAACAAAGAGAAAATAACAGCACATCTTCCAAACCCCGGTAGATTATGGGAATTATTAATACCTGGAAGAAAAATTTACCTAAAAGAGACAAAAAATAGATTAAATTATAGAGTCTTTGGAATAGAAAAAAATAAATATTTTATATGTCTTGATACACATTATACAAATATCCTTGTCAAGAAGTTTATACAACAAGGAACTATAAGAGAACTAAAGGGGTATACTATCAAAAAAGAAGAATTTAAAATTGGAAATAGCAAGATTGACTTTCTTTTACAAAAAAATAAAGAATTATTACCTTTAGAAGTTAAATCATGCACTCTTTTTAACGATGGAATTGCCATGTTCCCTGACGCAATTACAGAAAGAGGCAAAAAACATTTGGAAATTTTAGAGAAAAATAATGGTGCAATTATTTTTTTGGTTTATTGTCCAGATATAAGATATTTTTTGCCCGAATTTCATATAGACCCATTATTTTCAGAAAAGTTATATAGGATAAAAGATAAAATACTTATAAAAGCAATTTCTGTTAGATGGATAAAAAATGAAGAATTTAAATTTGTAAAAGATATTGAAATACCTTGGCAAATATATGAAAAAGAAGGGAAGGATAAAGGTAGTTATTTAATCTTAGGAGAATTAAAGAATAGCTCTATTTTAAAGATTGGAAATTTAAATAATTTATTTTTTAAAAAAGGATTTTATATTTATATTGGCTCAGCAATGAATTATTTAAGTTTAAGAATTAAGAGACATTTAAGATTAAAAAAATCTATAAGATGGCATATTGATTATCTTATTTCTAATCTTTTCAATTTAAAAGCAATCTCTATAAGGTCTTCTGAAAGAATTGAATGTTTAATATCAAATGAAATTAGTAAAATTGCTGATAACTTTATTAAAAATTTTGGTTCTTCAGATTGTAGATGTAAAAGCCATCTTTATTTTTTTGAAGAAAATCCGCTTGAAAATGAAAAATTTATAGAAATTATATTAAAATTTAGGATAAACAGATTGAATAAATTTGGATAATAAGTAAAAAAATATGTTATACTAAAAAGATTTGAAAGGCTGAAAAATTTCTAATAAATTTTTTAAAAATGTTAAAAGAAATAATTTATAGTGGTTTTTTTTCTTTAAAAGAGTATATTGGAACTCATGTTTTAACATGTCTTGTGCCTGCTTTTTTGCTGGCTGGTGGCATGGTGAGTTTTATAAATAAAGAAATAATAATAAATTATTTAGGAGTAAAAGTTAATAAATTGAAATCCTTTGTCCTTGCAGGATTTTCAAGTTTTCTTATCGCTGTGTGTTCCTGTACTGTTATTCCTATTTCATGTGGTCTTTATTATACAGGCGCTGGAATTGGTCCCGCTTTTATAATCCTTTGGGTTGCTCCATCTTCAAATATTCTATCTTTAATTTATACAGGTAATATCATAGGTGGACGTATAGTATTTGCAAGAGTCATAAGTGCCTTAATTACTGCTTTTGTTGTAGGTGGTATTATGAGTTATATTTTTAGTAAAGAAGAACTTGATAAGAACAAAATAACAGAAGAAAAAATAAAAGGGAAAATTATTGAAAAAAAATATCTAATACTTTTAATTCTTATTTTTATTTCTCTTATTGGTCCAAATTATATAGTCCAAAAAGGTCTTTACTGGAAAAAAGTCATTGTTTGGTTAATTTTAACAATTATAATGTTTATCTATGCTTACAAAAAAATTGAAAAAGAAAAAATAAAAATTTGGATGCAAGAGACGTTATTTTTCATTAGAATTATTTTTCCCCTTTTACTTATTGGTGTTTTTATTGTTGGAGTTATAGGGAAAATTTTACCTGAAAACTGGATTGAAAGATTTCTTGGTGGTAATACTTTAAAAAGTAGTTTTTTCGCAACCTTAATCGGAGCGACAACATATTTTGCCACTTTAACAGAGGCACCTTTTGTTGATACTTTAATAAAACTTGGAATGGGAAAAGGACCTGCTCTTGCCCTACTTTTAACAGGTCCAGGATTAAGTTTACCAAGTTGGATTGCAATTTCTCGTGTATTCGGTATTAAAAAAGCATTTGTTTATATTTTAACAATTATAATTTGTGGAACAATAGTAGGATGGATTTTTGGAAATTTTATCTTATAAAATAATAAGGAGGTAGATTATGGAAATTTTAATAATAGGTGCTGGATGCCCAAAATGTAAGGCAGTAGAAAAGCTTGTAAAAGAAGTGGTTGAGGAATTAAAAATCTCTGCTAATGTCTCTCATGTTTATGACATAAAAGAATTTCCTAAATATGGAGTTAAAATTACTCCTGCCATAGTTATAAATGGAGAAATTGTAATAGAAGGGAAAATTCCTTCTAAAGAAGAATTAAAAAAAATCTTGGTATAGATTTTAAAAATTATAGGATTTCATTTAAAAGATATTCTGGGTTTTTTTAAACAGAATGTTATTATTGCACCTCCTAAAATAGAAGTAATACTTGCAATTGTAAAAGATAAATTATAGTTTCCCATCTTATCATAAAATATACCTCCTAATAAAGGGCCTAAAAAACACCCAAGTCCATACCCAATAAAAACAATCCCATAATTTATTCCAAAATACTCAGTTCCAAAAAAATCACCTGTTAAAGCAGGATAGATGGAGAGAAATCCACCGAAACAAAAACCAATAAGAGCAGCAGAGGAATAGATAATGTAAAGATAAGGTAAAAATTTTAAAAATAGAATACTCATACCTGTAATAAAAAAAAGGAGCAATAAAATATTGACCCTTCCAATTTTGTCAGACAAAAAGCCACCTAAAGTTCTTCCAATTCCATTGAATAAGGATATAATAGTAATAGAAAGGGATGCCTGAATTGTATCATATCCAATATCCTTCAAAAATGGAACAATATGTGTAATAATCATCATACCTGCTACCATAGCAAAAAAATAGGTAATAAAAATTAATTTAAAAAGTGTGGTTCTTATCATTTGATATGGAGTAAAATTCAATTTATCAAAACTATTAACCTTATTTTCAATATCATTTTCATTTATTAATTCAGGAGTTTTTAAAAAAAAGGAAGCAGTAAAAATAATAACTCCAAATAATAACCCATATATAAACATTGTTTTTCTCCATCCAAATGTATTTATTAATTTTATGCCTATAGGCGCAAGAAATGCAGAACCAATTCCAAAACCGCTGACAATTATACCTGTTGCCATTCCTTTTTTTTCTTTAAACCATTTAATACCTGTTGAAATAGATGGTAAATAACTTAATCCAGTGCCTATTCCTACAAGAAAACCATAAGATAAATAAAGCCAAAAAATAGATTTTGTAAAAGAAGAAAGAAGCCATCCTATGGATACAAAAAAACCTCCGATAATAGAAGTATTTTTTGGTCCAATTCTCTTTTCAATTAAACCACTTATAGGCATAAAAGTGGAAAATAACAAAAGTAGAATTGATACCGCAAATGAAACAGATGTCCTTGTCCAACCAAATTCTTTAGTTATGGGAAGTATAAATATACCCCATGAATATGCTACTCCAAGACATATTAAAATTAAAAATCCAGAAATTATTATTATCCACCTATTTTTTGTTTGAACATTTTTTTGTACTAATGTTTCCATACTCAAAAATATAAATTTATAGATTTAAAATTGCCAAATATTTTATTAAATCTAATAATTTTTGTCAAAACAAGAGATGAAAATTTTATATAATATTTCAAAAAAATATATCTAAAATCATCATAATAACAAAGCCGAAAATAAAATAAATAGTAGAAATATCGTTATCTCCTCCCCTTTCCATTTCAGGTATTACTTCTTCAACAATTATATAAATCATAGCACCTGCTGAAAAGGATAAAGCATAAGGTAAAATTTTAGAAAAAGAAGAAACAAGTAAAGCACCCAAAAATGCAAAAATTGGCTCAACAAACCCAGACAATTGTCCAAGAAAAAAACTTTTAAATTTACCTACTCCTGAAGCAAGCAAAGGCAAACTAACTGCAATACCTTCTGGTAAATTTTGTACTCCAATTCCAAGAGCAAGAGAAGTTGAATTTAAATAATGTTCAAAATTCCTATTATATTTTAAAGAACCAAAAGAAACACCAACAGAAAGTCCCTCTGGAATATTATGTAAAGTTATTGAAAGAATAAGTAAAAAATAAACTGGGAGGTCTTTTTTTACTCCTTCTTTTTCATATATTTTAAAGTTTAAATGGAGATGAGGAGTTATTTTGTCCAAAATAAAAAGGAAAAAACAACCTAAAAGAAAACCTAAAGAAACAGGAAACCATAAAGGTAATGATAAATTCTTTGAATATTCAATTGAAGGAAGTAAAAGAGAAAAAAAACTTGCAGAAAGCATCACTCCACCAGCAAAACCAAACATATAATTTGAAAATCTTCTGTTAGGATTTTTACTCAAAAGAACTACTAAAGCACCTATTAGAGTAAGAAACCAAGTAAAAATTCCAAATATGAATGCTTGTAAGATAGGAGATAAAGAATAAATTTTAAAATCCATCTTATAAATTCATCCAATTCCAAACCTTACTTTCTTCTTTTTGAAACCAATCTTCTGTTTCTGAAAGATATGAGTAAACATTAATGATTGCTTCCATATGTTGTTTTTCCTGTTCCATTAAAAATTTATAAAAATTTTTTTCTTCAGGAGATTTAGATGAATTATAAAGTTTCTCATAATGACTATAACTCTTTTTTTCTAAATCAAGTGCTGTCTCATATCCTTTTATTTGATTCTCTATCTTTGTCCTATCTCTTAATCCATTGAAAAAATTTTCTATCTCTTCTTCAACATTCACCTCTTTTTCTATTTTATATTCTTTAGAAAAAATAAAATTCTCTATCGCCTCAAGATGCTCAATTTCTTGTTTTCCCAATGTATAGAAAAGTTTTTTCGTAAGTAAGTTATCTGCTTTCATTCCCAAGTCAATATAAAAAATGGCTCCTTCTTTTTCAAATTCTTTTGCAAAATTAATTCCTTCTTCCATCTTATAATTCTCCTCTTTTTTCCGTATTAATTAAATTTTCTATTTTCTCTTTTAATAAATCTCTAACCTTTCTAAAATTTTCAATTTTTTCATTCTCTGTTGGGTTTGGAATTTCCCAATATATTATTTTTTTTACTTTTCCGGGAAATACAGGACATACACCTTTTTTATCTCCTGCACATACTATTATAACATAATCAAACTCTTCATTCAAAAACTCCAAAACTGATTTACTTCTTTGATTTGAAATATCTATACCAATTTCTCTCATTACATGAATTGCTAAAGGATGAACATATTTAGGATTAGAACCAGCACTATAGGCAATAAATTTATCTTTATAAAAATGATTAACAATACCTTCCGCCATTTGACTTCTTGCAGAATTTTCTTTACATAGAAATAATATCTTTTTCATTGCTCTTCAAAATGATGTTTTATAACTTTTCCTTCAATCATAAAAATAACATCTTCACTTATATTTGTTGAAAGGTCTGCTATTCTTTCTAAGTTTTGTGCAATTCTGAGTAAATGCAATGCTCGTTCAATTGTTGTATAATCTTCAATCATATAATTAATTAACTCTCTTACTATCTGTTCTCTTAAATCATCAACAATATCATCTCTCTTACAAACATTTCTTGCTAATTCAACATTTTCTTCTATAAAGGAATTAATACTATCTTTTATCATTTTTATTGAATTTTCTGCCATTTTTGGTATATCAATCAATGGTTTTACATCAGGTCTTTTAATTAAGAACAAACCACTCTCGCATATATTTACAGCATGGTCTCCTACTCTTTCAAGGTCATTATTAATTTTTAGTATCATTAAAACTAATCTTAAATTTCTTGCTTTTGGTTCATATTGAGCAATTATTTCTATACATAATTCATCAATTTCGATTTCAAAATTATTTGCTATCGGTTCTAATCTTTCAATTACTTCCTTTAAATATTCTTCATTTTTATTTACTAATCCTTTTATACTTTTTTCTATCATCTCTTCTACTAACAACCCAAATTCAATGATTTTTTGTTTCAGTATTTTTATTTTTTCTTCAATCATAAATTCCCCCTTTAACCAAATTTTCCACTTAAATATTCTTCCGTCTTTGGATTTTCAGGTGCTGTAAAAATTTTTTCACTTTTTCCATATTCAATAAGTTCTCCTAAATATAAAAACACAACATAATCAGCAATTCTTGAAGCCTGAGAAATATTATGGGTAACTATAATTATTGTAACATTGTTTTTCAACTGCTCAAGTAGGTTTTCAATTTCAACAGTGGATTTAGGGTCTAAAGATGAAGTTGGCTCATCAAGAAGAATAATTTCTGGATTTAAGGCAAGAACTCTTGCTATACACAATCTTTGTTGTTGTCCTCCTGAAATTTGTGTTCCTCTTAAATGTAATTTATCTTTAACTTCTTCCCATAATGCAACTTTTCTCAATGTCTCTTCTACTATTCTATCCCTATCCTCTCTTTTCAGTTTAATTCCATTAATTATATAACCCGCAAGAACATTATCATATATTGTTAAATGAGGAAATGGATTTGGTTTTTGAAAAACCATGCCTATCTTTCTTCTCAACAATACAGGGTTCATCTTAAATATACTCTCACCATCTAAGAGAATATCGCCATTATGGAACGCCTCCTTATTTAATTCATGCATTCTATTTATACATCTTATCAAAGTAGTTTTACCACAACCAGAAGGGCCCATAATTGCAGTAATTTTATTTTTAAAAATTTCAAGGTTTATATTTTTCAGAATTAATAGTTTTCCATAACCAGCAGAAAAACTTT
The DNA here is from genome assembly GCA_026416755.1 of bacterium. GTDB lineage: Bacteria > Ratteibacteria > UBA8468 > B48-G9 > JAFGKM01 > JAMWDI01. The sequence goes on from JAOAEP010000052.1 coordinate 15,469, forward strand.
CAATTTTTAAAATTTTACTTTCCATTTTTTCAATCCGATTCTACTTATAAAGTTTAAAATAAAAACTAAAAATATCAAAACTAACGCACAACCCCATGCTTGTCTATGCCAATCATCGTAAGGACTCATAGTATAAGTAAAAATTAAATGTGGTAAAGAACTTACTGGTTTGTTAATATTAAAATTTAAAAATGGATTACCAAATGCAGTAAACAACAACGGTGCAGTTTCACCTGATATTCTTCCTAAACCAACTAAAATTCCTGATAATATCCCATTTAAGGAACAGGGAAGCATAACTTTTAAAACTGTTCTAATATAACTTGCTCCAAGAGATAAAGAAGATTCTATTATAGAAAATGGTATCATCTCAAAAGTTTCTTTTGTTGATTTTATAATTATTGGTAAAAAAATTAAAGATAAAGCGATTGAGCCTGCGATCGCTGAAAAATGACCCATTTTTTTTACAACCCACAAATAGACAATAATACCAATTACAATTGATGGAATACCTTGTAGAACATCTATCAATATATTACAAATTTCTCCAATTTTTCTATTTTTGAATTCATAAAGGAATATGCCAACAAAAATTCCAATAGGAATAGTTATCAAAGAAGCAAAAATAAGGAGTAAAATTGTTCCAACAATGGCATTTAATATACCACCACCAATTTCACCAGGTGGTTTAGGCAAAGAAATAAAAAAATTAAGATTTATTGATTTTATTCCATTTTTCAAAATTATAATAAATATGAAAATTAAGGGCATAATAGCGAAGAAAGAAAAAATTATAACAAAAATTCTAAAAACTATATCTTTAAAAATTTTCATAAAGAAACCTTTTGTTTTTTTATTATAAAGTTAGCAATAAAGTTTAAAAAAAATGAGATTAAAAAAAGTATTAAAGCCAATTCAATTAAAGTTGAAATATGAATTGTTTCAACTGCTTCCAAAAACTCATTTGCTATTATAGAAGCAATTGTATTCCCAGGTGTTAAAATATTTTTAGGAATATAATTTGAATTTCCAATTACCATTGTTACAGCCATAGTTTCACCTATTGCCCTTCCAAAAGATAATAAAATACCAGCAAAAACACCACTTTTAGCATAAGGCAAAATAATTTTTTTAATCACCTCATAATGTGTAGCACCAAAAGAAAAAGCCGCTTCTTTTAAATCAATAGGAACAAGTTTAATAACTTCCTTACTTACTGAGATTGCATATGGGATAATCATAATTGAAAGAATTAAAGAAGCAGTAAAAATACTAACTCCAGTAGGGGGTAAAGAAAGTTTTAATTGTAAAGTTCTAACAATGGGAGCGAGATAAAATAATCCCCATAAACCAAAAATCACTGATGGAATTACTGCAAGAATCTCAATAAATGTCTCTAAAATTTTTGACATTAGGGTATCTCTATAATATTCACCCACAAATAAGGAAACAGATAAAGAAAAAGGAATTGATATAATCAGGGCTATAACAGAAGTTAAAATTGTTCCTATAATAAAAGGCAAAGCACCAAAATTTCCAAATACAGGGTCCCACGTTTTTCCATATAAAAATTTAAATCCAAGTTTTTTTATCGTAGGTAATGAATTTATAAGAAGTGTAATAAAAATGGAGAAGAGGAGCCCTACTATAAGGGCTCCTCCTATTCCTAACACTTTTTTGTAAATTTTTTCTGAAATCATTTAAGCAAAATTTTACCATCAAAATGAAGTTTCTTCAACAGTTTTTCTGCATTTTTAGTTGCTTGTTTCCCTAAAGGAGCATAATGTAAAGGTTTTGTATATGTTTGTCCTTCATGAACCATCCACCATAATAAATTTGCTAAGGTTTTTGCTTTTTCATAATCCATTTTTTCATTTGCCTTTTTTAAATTTTCATAAACTAATATATATGTAAAAGCAGAAATAGGATATCCATTTTTATTTTCAGTATTAGTAATAGTAATTCTCATATCTTCTGGTAGTTTAACATCAGATGCTTCAGTAATGGTTTCAACACTGGGTTTAATGAAATTACCAGATTTATTTTGAACTATTCCAACTGGTAAATTGTTTTGTAAAGCATAAATAAGTTCAACATAACCTATTGCTCCAGGAGTTTGTTTTATAAGTCCTGCAACGCCTTCATTGCCTTTACCACCTATCCCAACTGGCCAATTAACACTTGTACCACTTCCAACTTTTTCTTTCCATTCATTACTAACTTTTGAAAGATAATCTGTAAAAACAAAAGTTGTACCACTTCCATCAGATCTTCTAACAACAGTAATAGATAAATCTGGTAAATTTTTATCAGGGTTTATTTTTTTAATTCTTTCATCATTCCATTTTGTAATTTTACCTAAGAAAATGTCTGTAATAATATCTGGTGTAAATTTTAAATCTTTAATATCAACATTATAAGTTATTGCAACAGCACCAAGGCAAATTGGTATATGTAGAATATTATCATCAAAAGTTTTTAATTGTTCATCGGATAAAATAGCATCACTTCCGGCAAAATCAACTGTTTTAGCCTGTAGTTGTTTTATTCCTCCTCCGGACCCAATAGATTGATAATTGATTTTTACTCCATTAGTTTTATAATACTCATCAAACATTTTTGAATATAAAGGATAAGGAAAACTTGCACCTGCACCTACAATTTCAATTTGTGAGTATAATCTTGTAAAAATCAACAATATTAAACTTAAAAATATTTTTTTAATCATATCTTTCCTCCTTTTTAAAATCTAACTAAATAATCAACTTGTAAAGTATTTCTTTTATCAGTTCTTGGTGCTATTGGTTGGCCAATAAAATAAGTGATACCTAAAGAAGAATTTTTGGTTACTTGGTAACCAAACCCAATCTTATGACCCTTTAATGATGTACCTCCTCCATTTATATCGGAATCATTCAAAATAGCTAAAGTAGCATCATTCTCAATCACCCTATAATTATATTCAAATTGCCAATCTCCCTTTTCTTTTAATCTACCTATGGAAAATCCAGCCATCCAACCATTATCTTCACTACCAACATTAGAGTTTATGTTTTTCAGATATTCACCATAAATTCTGAAAGGTTGTTTGGCTATATCAAAAGGTGTAAATTCAAATAGAATATCTACAGGTTTATATTCATAAAGATATTTATAATTTGGAGTTCCTGAATCGCTATTGCCTTTTGGACTATAATTCGGACTTATATCGGATTTTTTCCTGCCTACTAATCCATCTGTTATGTATATTCCAGCACCAATTCTAAAATCCCTTTCAGCAATTTTGCCTTTATAACCAAGTTGAAATCCATAAAGTATCGGGTCGCTTGTCTCTTTACTAAATTCATCAAGCATAAAATAACCCAAATTAACAAATAATCCATTTTTAGGAGTAAAAGTGAAAGCAATACCTTCTGGATTAATATCAGAATCCCAAATAACATCTGTAGTGTAAAAAGGATTCTCCATTTTTCCTGCAATTATATTAAAATCTTTAATTTTATGCTTTAAATATGCCCTATCCAACCAAATTTGCTTTTGAGAAAAAGTATTTTCAAATGTCTGATTTGTAGAAGTTTGTTCACCTGTTCCTGTGGCTAATCTTAACCCAATCTCAGTATCTTCAAAAATATCTGTTTTAAATCCCCACCTTGCTCTTATTCTTCCTCTACTCCTACCCGGATCTGTAGCAGGTACTTTTATATCATCATACTGGTATCTTACTCTTACATCTCCTGAAAACTTTGTATTTTTGAGAAAACTATATTTTTCCTTTTCTTTTTTCTCTTGTGCCTCTTTATCTTTTTTTATTTCATCCTTTATTTCCTTTGCCTCTTCTTTTGTTATAACTCCTTTTTTAATTAACTTATC
>JAOAEP010000121.1 GCA_026416755.1 bacterium
AATTTTTAATAAAATAAAAATTGGATGGAAAAATGGAAAACCATTTTTATTGGAAGAAATCGAAAATTATAATTATTTACTTTCTTACTCAATCACTAATAAATATGTTATTACATTGAGTTTATTATTTAAATTATGAATTTATAATTAGTTGATATGTATCAAAAGCAATTCTTAATTCTTCATTTGTTGGAATAACAAAAATTTTAACTATTGACTCTTCTTTGCTTATTTCACTTTCTTTCCCTATAATTTCTTTATTTTTTTCTATATCTAGTATAACCCCAAAGATTTCAAGATTACTTAAAGCTTTTTCTCTAATCAAAGGAACATTTTCTCCAATACCTCCTGTAAAAACTATAGCGTCAACTTTCCCCAAAATAGCCATATAACTCCCAATATATTTTTTTATTCTATAGCAAAACATATCAATTGCTAAAGTAACTTTTTTATCCTTATTATAAAGAGGCAAAAGGTTTCTAAAATCATTTGAAACTCCTGAAATTCCAAGTAATCCACTTTTCTTATTAAGTATTTCACTTACTTCTGAACTTTTAAAATTCAATCCTTCTAAGAAATAAAGAATAATACCTGGGTCTATATCTCCACACCTTGTCCCCATTATTAAACCTTCAAGAGGAGTAAGCCCCATACTCGTATCAAAAGATTTTCCATTTTTCACAGCGGTTATACTACATCCATTTCCAAGATGACAAGTTATTGCATTTATGTCATATTTACCCTTTCCCATAATTTCAGATGCCCTTCTTGCTACATATCTATGAGAAATACCATGAAAACCATATCTTCTTATTTTGTATTTTTCATAAAAACTATAAGGTATTGCATAAAGATAAGAAATTTCTGAAATAGTAGTATGAAAAGCCGTATCAAAAGCAGCAACTTGAATACTTTTAGGGAAAATTTTTATACATGCTTTTATTCCTGCTAAATTATGTGGATTATGTAAAGGTGCAAGGAATATATATTCTTCAATTTTCTTAATAACATTTTCATCTATAATAGTACTTCTTTCAAAACCTTCCCCACCGTGAACAACTCTATGTCCAATTCCTTTTATTTCCTCAATATTTTCTATTTCATTTTCTACCAATGTTTTTGCAATAAACTCAATTCCTTTTTGATGAGTTTCTACTTTTAGTTTTTCTTCTATCTTAACTTTTCCATAATATTTAAAGATAGAAATTTCTTCTCCTATTTTTTCAACACTACCATAAGAAATAAGAATTTCTTCTGGCATTTCAAATAATTTAAATTTTATTGAAGAACTCCCACAGTTTAAAACAAGTATTTTCATTATTTCAGATATTCCTTAATAAATTCAACTGCTTTACCAACTGTTTTAACTTCAAGTGCCTTTTCTTCATCCATTTCTATATTGAATTCCTCTTCAAATGCTGCTACCAGTTCTAAACTCTGCACACTTTCTGCTCCAAGATCTTCTACAAATCTGTCTTCAAGTTTTATCTTATCTTTTTCAATACCTAAAATTTCAGAAATAACTTTCTTCACCCTCTCAATGATTTCAATCTCATTCATTTATCCTCCTATTTTGATATTTTTCTACTTTTTTCAATCTGTGCTTTTCTTTCATCTTCTGTAATTTCATAAACCTTTCTAATCACTTTTTCTTCTTCTGGAAGTAATATTCTATCTCTTCTTTCCATTGAAATTTTTGCTGTTTTCAGTGCATAATCTACTCCATATCCCTTCATAAATTTACCATTTACATACCATACAAAAGATGGAAAGTATTTAGGTAAAATATTGTCTGCTGTTATATTACACATTATTCCAACTATTGTTCCTGTATTAAAAAGAGTTCCTATACTTGTCTTTGTGTGGTCTCCTATAAATGAACCAACTTTTAATTCTCCAGTATCAACAGGTTTTCCATTTAAATAAACACTCACATTTGAATAATCATTTTTTAAATCACTATTTGTTGTTAAAGCACCTAAATTTACAAATTCACCAATATAACTGTGTCCTATAAAACCATCATGATACTTATTTGAATAAGAATGAAAAATACTCTCTTCTACTTCCCCTCCTATTCTACAAACTGGTCCAAAACTATTTCCTTCTCTTATTTTTGCCCCTGGCATAATTTGGGTTTTTTCACCTATATAACAAGGCCCTATAATAACAGAAAAAGGGAAGATTTTAACTCCTTCATCAATATATACAGGGCCATGTGTTGTATCAATAACTACAAAAGGATAAACTTCTGCTGTAGAAGCCAAAAATATTTCTTTTTCTTGCCCATAAATAGTTGCTTTTTCTGAAAACTTACCATATATACCAGATTTTTCATTTTTTTTAAAATCAAATTTTATAATTTGAGAATTATAATGTACCAAGTTCCAAGGATATCTTATAATTACATAATCTGTTTCTTCTTTTTTTAGTTCTTTTATCAAATTTTTCAAAAATTCTGAAATATTTCCATTCCAATATTTATTCACAGTTTCTTTTTTCAATATTCCATAAACAATCTCCTCATTGTTCACACATATTTTTTCTTCTTCTAATTTAATCTCAATTTCTCTATCTATCAGCCATCTTCCATTAACAATTAAAATATCATCTTCCAAAAACGTTTCTTCATTTACCTTAAAATTATATTTTATTGCAATAAGGTCTTTTAAATAATCTCTTACCCATAAAGTAATATCTTCTTCCGGAAGAATTGAAATTATTTTTTTCAAAAGTGAATTAAACCCACATCTTAACTCAAAAACTGCTTTTATAAATGACATTGGGGTTAGATCAATCCACTTTTCATCTTCATATATTAGTATTTTCATACCTCCTCCTATTTCTAACTCATTAAACAAATAATGACAGTTGTAATAATAATATCTTTTGTTTTTGCACCTCTTGAAAGATCACTTATAGGTTTTGAAAATCCTTGTAAAATTGGACCATAAGCATTGGCTTTTCCCAAATACTGTGTAATTTTATAAGCGATGTTTCCTGAATTTAAATCTGGAAAGATTAAAACATTCGCTTTACCTGCAACAGGAGAAATTTCTTTTAATTTTCTTTTTGCAACTTCCTCACTTATTGCAGTATCTACTTGAAATTCTCCATCTATCTCAAAATCACAATTTTTTTCCTTTGCTATTTTTACCGCCTTTTGAACTTTTTCAACCAATGGATGAGAGGCTGAACCTTTTGTGGAGAAAGAAAGAAAAGCAATTTTAGGATTTTCTCCCATCAGTTTTTTATAATTTATTCCAGTAGTTATTCCTATTTCAGCAAGTTGATTTTCATCAGGTGATATATTAACCGCACAATCAGCAAAAAAATATACTCTTTCATCAGGTAAGACCATAATAAAAAAACTTGAAGGTGTTTTTATGTTTGGTAAATATCCAACGGTTAAAGATGCAGATTGAATTACATTTGCAGTTGTATTTATGGCTCCTGCAACCATTGAATCACATTTTCCAGCGTCAACCATCAATCCACCAAAAATAAGAGGTCTTTTAACTATTTTCTCCGCAACATTTTTATTTATATTCTTTCTTTTTTCACAATATTTTTCAACAAACATAGAAAAAAGCTCAGAGGTATTGGGGTCAATTATTTCAATATCTTCCAAATTTTGAATACCCATATTTTCCCCAATCTCATAAATTTTTTCTTTATTGCCAAGAAGAATTGGGAAAACAATTCCTTCTTTTCTTAATTCGGAGGCAGCCATTAAAATTCTTTCATCTTCTCCCTCTGGAAAAACCACTTTTTTGTTAAGTTTTTTGGCCTTTATAATAAATTCTTCAATTTTCATATTTCACCTTTTTTAAAAA
>JAOAEP010000113.1 GCA_026416755.1 bacterium
GCAATTACCACCATATAATTCAGGTAAGATAGGGATATTTTCAAAAAATGGTCAACTCTTGAAAGAAATTAATACTTTGGGAGAGAAAGAAGAAAATAATGATATAAAAGGTATTACTTGGCATCCTAATAGTTATGTTGTGGGTGTTATTTATCATAAAAACGGATAGTCAGATTGAAGAATATTTGAGGTTTTAAATGGAGAACTTTTGAGAAGAATAATTGTGGGAAATCTTTATCACTACTTTGTTTTTGATGAAAAAGGAGAAAAAATTTATCTTTCAGTAGATGGAGAGAAAATAGAAAAAATAAATTTAAGAAATACAGATTTCGTTATCAATTCTGGAATTAATTTGCCTTGGTTGAATTATGGTTGGGATATAGGGAGAAATCCTTGGAATAAAGAACATGGTGGTTTTTCTTCAAATAAAGAAGTCCTTTTTCAAAAATTTAAATTTTTTAAGGAGATAGGTGTTAATATAGTTAGAGTTTTTTTATTTTGTGATTTAAGAAGTGGAATAATTTTGGATGAAAAAGGGAAATATGTTTTTGATAAGTATGTTTATAAAGATTTTGGAGCCTTAATAGATGTTGCAGAAAAAACAAACATCAAAATATTACCTGTTTTGTTTGATTATACGATTGCAGATGGTGTAATTGAAGAAAATAATATAAAAGTGGGTGAATATCCAGAAATTTTTTATGATATTGACCAACAGATAAAATTGGTGAAACTTTTTGAAGAATTTTTTAAAAAAGTAGATACTAAAAATTTAATTTATGGATGGGATATTATAAATGAACCAGAAAACTTAAAAATAGAAGACGAAAAAGTTGAAAAATTTATTTTATCTTTTATAAACTTATTAAGAAAATATAGAAAAAAGGAAAAAATCACTATTGGTTCTATTTCAAGAATTTATCTTAACAACTACAGAAAATTTAACATTGATTTTTATCAATTTCATTATTATGATAGCTTTGAAAATATGTCTTTTTTAGATTATCATAACTATAACCTTTTACTTGATAAACCTGTCATAATTGGTGAGTTAGAATCAAGTAATATAATGAAAAAACTAACAAAACTTTGGGAAAATGGTTATAAAGGAGTTTTAATTTGGCCTGACGAAGAATTTTTAAAAGAGGGATGGAAATTTTTTAAATCTTGGATTGATGTCCATTAATTTCAAATGATAAAATAAAATTATGAAAAGGAGAAAAGCGAGAGAATATGCTTTAAAAATTTTATATATGAGGGAAATAAGAGAAGAAAATAGTATTTCTCATTTAGAAAATTTAGAGGATGATTTAGACAATGAAGAGATAAGGAATTTTGCAAATGAGATTATAAAAGGTGTTATAGAAAATATTAAAGTTATTGATAAAACAATTTCAAATGTATCATTAAACTGGGATATTAAAAGGATGAGTTATATAGATAGGAACATTTTAAGGATTGCAACTTATGAAATACTTTTTAGAATGGATATACCTCCTACTGTTAGCATAAATGAAGCCATTGAGATAGCAAAAAAATATGGAGATGTTGAATCACCTAAATTTATTAATGGAATACTTCACAAAATTAAAGAAATTAAAGAAAAAAATAAGGAGGGTTAAATGAGATTGAATAAATTACCTATTTTTCTCATTTTGTTTTTTTTATCTTTTAACATTAAAGCCGAAGGGAAGAAAGTCTTAATGGTTATTGCTTTTGAAAACTTTAGAGATGAAGAATTGAGTATTCCAAAAAATATATTTGAAAAAAATGGAATAGGTGTGGATATTGCATCTATTAAAAAAGGTACCGCTAAAGGTATGCTTGGTTTAAAAACAAATGTAAATCTTACAATTGATGAAGTAAAAGAAACTGATTATGACTGTATAGTTTTAGTAGGGGGAATAGGGGTAGAGGGTCTTTTTAAAAACCAAGAAGTTATTAAACTTGTTCAGAATTTTTATAAAAGTAAAAAAATAATAGGAGCAATATGCCTTGCTCCAGGTATTTTAGCCAATGCTGGGGTTTTGAATGGTAAAAAAGCAACTGGTTTTCATACTGTTTCAACCTTATTAAAAGAAAAAGGTGCAATTTTTACTGGAAAAGAAGTGGAAGTAGATGGGAATATAGTTACAGCTAATGGACCAGGAGCGGCAGAAAGGTTTGGTAATGAAATTTTAAAATTACTTAAAAAGTGAAAAAAAAATTTAACTTTACATTTTTAAGAATAACTATAAGTTTCTTTTTTCTCTACATTGTCCTATCTAAATCTCAAATAAAATTTAAAGAAGTTTTTGATATTTTGAAAGATGTCCATTTGCCAACTTTAATTCTTGCTTATATCTTATTATTTCTAATAAATATCCCTTTGGCTTTAAGATTTAAATATATACTTGAAATATACTTTGAAAAAAATTTATCAAGTTTTTTTATTTTGAAACTCACAATGATTGGGCTATTTTTTAATAATTTTCTTCCCACATCTGCTGGGGGCGATATTGTGAAAATTTTTTATATTGTGAGAGATGAAAAGAAAAAATTTTTAAGTGGTATTTCAGTATTGATTGACAGATATATAGGTGCTTTAACTGTTATGACGATGGGAACAATATCTATTTTCTTTTATAAAGGAATTGAAAGGAAAATTTATTATTCTATTATTATCTTTTTTATTTTATTAATTTTTTCTTTTTATTTTTTTTCAAAAAGGGAATTTGCCACAATTTTTTATTCTCCAGTTAAAAAGTTTATCCCTCCATTTCTGAATGAAAAACTTTTAAATTTTTATAATTCAATTCATTTTTATTTTACACAAAATAGAAAAAATTTAAGAATTGCAATTTTTATAAGTTTTTTATTACAAATTCTCTCAATTTTTTCTCAATATCTCTTAAGTATTTCAATTATTAAACATAACTTACAAATTTTACCATTTTTTATTTTTATTCCCCTTATTTGGACTTCTACTTTAATTCCTTCTTTAGGGGGACTTGGAATAAGAGAATTTACATATATTTCTCTATTTTCTGATTTTATTGGGAAAGAAAATGCTTATGTTCTTTCTTTGTTGGTTCTTACAAATATAATTTTGAATAGTCTAATAGGAGGTATTATTTTTTTAATATCTGGGATTAAACAAAGTAAATTAACTTGATTATGGAGAGAAAAAAGTTTTAGAGTATGATAAACCTTGGTTAAAATTTTCATAGATTTTTACTTCTTTTAATTTATCTATTATTTTTTTGATGGATGGCATTTTTGTCCCTTCTTCTTCTGCTTTAGCCGCTCCACAAGCAACACCAAATTTTAAACATTCATCATATTTTTTATTGTTTTTA
>JAOAEP010000117.1 GCA_026416755.1 bacterium
TGAAGGAGTTGGAGTGACAATTAAATTACTTCCTTCTGTCCATACAATTGCATTTTTATAATAATTTGGGTCTGGATTTGTCAAGTTTTTAGAATCTTTACCAGTTATATCGCTTCCGCTTGTTGTCACTTTTTCCCATACTCACCAGTTTTTCATTACATCATCTGAACCATCTTCTACCCAGTTTGGTTGTCTTGCTATTGGTATCCTTGTTATTTTATTTCCTTCTACCAGCCATATAGCTCTTGGAACAAAGTCCTCTTTTAAATCAATATACCATATCTTATCACTTTCAGGAACATTTAACCTCTCTGTATTCCTTCTCCATCCACCTTCTATCTTCATTGAACCATATATATATGCCTCTCCTTGTCCCCAATTAGGATCAACTGTCAATCTTATCGGTTCTCCTTCTTTCCCTGATTCTTTTGCTACTAATTTCCCTCTGTATATAACCCCTTTCTTAAATATATATGTGTGAACTCCTTTACATTCTTTCGCTTTCCCCTCTGCTTTTTCGTCCCATGGGTGATGTTTCCAAGGTGTTTGGGCTGTTAAACCATCATTATTATCATTACCATTATCATAATCAATATATCTTACTGATGAACCTTTCTCAAATATAAATGGCTTTGGTTTCCATTTAATATCTCCATCTGATGTTATCTCACAGTGTGTTTCCTCCCATGAAAATTTAACTTGGGAAAATGAAAAAACGGAAAAACTGAATATTAAAATTAAAGATTCCTTAATCATAACCTTTTTCCTTTTCTTAAAATATATCATATTATAACCACAAAAACAAAAGGTGTATCAAAATATGCTAATTTGAAAATTTAGTGCCATTTTGTGCTTGACATATTAAAGTAAATTAAATATTCTGTAAATGTAATGTTGTCAAAAGGAGGAGGAAAGATGAAAAAAAGATTTATTCTTTTTTTATCTTTAAGTTTTTCAGTGTTTTCTCAAATATCTCCAGAACAGATAAGACAAAATCTTCTTGGAAATCCAAATGTTCAGAGATTAAAAGGAGAAGATTTTACATGGCATGCTGCTTATAATGCTGATGTTTTTTATAAAGGTTATATGACATATAAAGAGGAAAAATGGATAGAAGAAGCGATTAAGTATTTTGATTTTTTGATAGGTAAAATGGATAAAGAACCTGATGGATATAGGGGATGGGTAGGACCACGTCTTGAAGGAGGAAATATCTGGGGTTCTGCTATTGTTGGTGATGCAAATTTGGTAAATCTTATGCTTGCTATTGCTGAAATTATTGTTAAAGATAAAAATCTTTATAGCAAATATGGGAAAAAAGCGGAAGAATATATAAATCTTGGAAAGGAAATAATAGAGAAATGGGATAAAAGAGGATGTTGGTATGAGCAATTTGGGTATGGTAAATATCTTGTTCAAACAAAGTTTATTTTACCTTCTAAACCAGATGAATGGATAACAATGGAAGACTGGCAGATATCAGAAAATTTAAATAAGTCAGGAAAAATGGGGGTTGTATGTCTTAAACTTTATAGAATTCTTGGAGATAAATTTTACAGAGATAGAGCAGTAAAAATATTTTCTTATTATAAATCCATTATGAGATATATTGAAAAAGAAGATAGGTATATTTGGAATTTCTGGGAACCTTTTGCAGAATGTGATATGACATCTATTCCAAAAAGTTGGGTAGACGTCCATCCAGAAAGAGGTGGTTATCAAGCAGCAGAAGTTTCTTTTTTTGTTGAAAGTTATCATACAGGAGTTGTTTTTGATGAAAAAGATATTAAAAGGTTTATAAATACAAATTTATGGATGTGGAATAAATCATATGAAAATCCCCAATTTAAAAGTGCAAATGGTAAAACAAATGCAGGCACATTATGGAGTTCTTTAAGTGATTTTGATGAAACAATAAGAAAACTGAATGGAATTTTACTTGAGAAACAAAAGGGAAATGTTGCTATTGTTGAAAAGGATTATTTTCAGAATATAGTTTGTAAAGAACCTCCTTCGTTTAAAAGAAAGTATATAAAAGACGATAAAGATGTAATTATTCCTGAAATTCCTATTTATAATAGCGAGGATATAAGTATGGCTGTTGTAATTCCAATGATTTTTGATAACTGGACAAAAATTTCTGCAAAACTTGAAAAAGATGGGAAACTTGAAATTTATTTATATTCTAAAGATGGAAAAATGGTAGAAAAGATATTTGATGAAAATGTGAAAGCAGGATATAAAACAATTAGGTGGGATGGGAAGAATAAACAAACAGGGGAGAAATATAAAGGTGAATATAAAATTAGGTTTGTTTTTGGAAATAGTTTAAGAGAAGTTCCAATAAAAATAGGAGGTTGATATGAAGAAAAATCTTTTGTTTTTTATTTTATTTTGTTTAATCTTTACTTCCTGTACTTTAAAAAATAATGGGATTAAAAAAGAAGAAGTAAAATGGACTGGCTGGGAAAAACTTTCAGACCCCAATTATTTCCCAATCGCTGTTTGGCTTCAAAGTCCAAAAAATGCTCCCAAATATAAAGAAATAGGAATAAATTTATATGTTGGTTTATGGAAAGGACCCACAAAGGAGCAAATAGAAGAACTTGAAAAACATAATATGCCTGTGATATGTGATATGAATGAATATGGTTTATCTTATGTTAAAGAAAAAGGTAAAAATTCTATAATAGTTGGATGGATGCATCAGGATGAGCCAGATAATGCTCAAGCACTTCCTGATAAAAGTGGTTATGGTCCACCAATTCCACCAAAAAAAATAATAAAATATTATCAGAAATTGAAACAGAAAGATCCAACAAGACCAATTCTTTTAAATCTTGGACAAGGAGTTGCATGGGATGGATGGTATGGAAGAGGAGTAAGAACAAACCATCCAGAGGACTACCCTGAATATATAAAAGGATGTGACATTGTTTCTTTTGACATTTATCCTGTGGCTCATTCAAGAAAAGAAATACAAGGTAAATTATGGTATGTGGGATATGGAGTTGAAAGGCTTGTTAAATGGTCTGAAGGAAAAAAAATTGTCTGGAATTGTCTTGAATGTACTAATATTGGCTCTACTAATAAAGCAAATCCATATCAGATAAGAGCAGAGGCATGGATGAGCATAATTAATGGTTCAAGAGGTTTTATTTGGTTTGTTCATGTTTTTCAACCAAAATTTATTGAACCGGGGATTCTGGCTGAAGAAAATAAGGAGAATATGGAAGCAGTAAAAAATATTAATAAGGAAGTAACTGAACTTGCACCTATAATAAATTCACCTGATTTAGAAGGTCTTAAAATTACAACAACAGACCCAAATGTTATAGTTAAAGGTGTTTTAAAAAATTATAAAGACGAATATTATATTTTTGCTGTTTCAATGAGAGAAAATCCAACAGAAGCAAAATTTGAAATTCCGGCAAATATAAAGTTAAAAGGAGAAGTAGAAATTTTAAAAGAAAATAGAAAGATAAAATTGATAAATAATACTTTTACTGATAAATTTGAAGGATATCAAGTGCATCTTTATAAAATAAAATGAAAAGATTTGTTTTATTTTTGTATTTATTTTTTTTAATTAAAGGAATGGATTTATACTCCACGATATATTATATTGATTTTGAAAAAGGAGACGATAAAAATTCAGGAATAACTTCTGATGAGCCATGGAAACACTGTCCTTTTGATAAAAATGCAACTGATAAAGCACGTTCAACAAAAATAAAAGCAGGTGATATTTTACTTTTTAAAGGTGGGGTTGTTTACTATGGTTGTATTGAGATTGATGGAAGATTTATTTATGGAGAAGAAAATAAGCCCATAATTTTAAAAGGGGATGGATGGGGAGATGGGAAAGCAATTATAGATGGTTCTGAATTGATTGAGGGAGAATGGAAAAAATGTACTTCACCAGATGAAGTCAAAGGAAATCCAAATTGGGAAAAAATATATTGTATACAACTTAAAAAATCTTATAGTTTCACACAGGGATTTTATGAAGATGACGATTTTCTATGGTATTCTCAGGAACCAAATCCATCTGACCCATTTTTTTATGATAGAATAGATAATTTTAGAGTTATTCCAAAAGGGGATTCAAATATTAAGCAAACAAGAACATCAATTACTGACCCAAGATATTTTACTCAAAAAGATCCTGATTTTTGGAAAGGCAGTTATGTGGCTTTATGGAGAGTACCAAATGTAACTGTTATAAAGAAAATCACAGGTTATGACCCTCAAACTTCAACAATATTTCATGAAGATGCAGGTGGTGATCTATATGCTGATAGAAATTCTTACTATTCAATTATAAATCATGTCTCTCTTATTGATAAACCAGGTGAATTTGCACTTGATGAGGAAAAAAAAGTTCTTTATATATGGCCAAAAGATGATGATATAAAAAAACATAAATACAAAATTAGAGTGGAGAATGTGGGTATTAAAGCAGATGGAGTTAAAAATATTGTTATAGAAGGTTTCATTATTCAAAATTTTACAATGGGGATAAGAGTTTACAGAAGTTCAGACAATATGCCAGTTCCTGAAAATTTTATAATAAGAAATAATGAAGTAAGGAATTTAAAAGCAGATGAATGGTATTCAATCCATATAGGTGGTAAAAACGGAATTGTTGAGAATAATAAAGTGATAAACAGTTTAAGAGGTGTTGGAATACTTGCTGGAGGAGAAAATATAATAGTAAGGAAAAATTATGTTAAAAGAACTTCAAGACAAGGAATATGGTTTATGGGAGCAAAAGATAGTATAATTGAAAATAATTTTGTTGAAAGTTGTAAAGGAACACATGCAAATGGAATTTCTGTTTATTCAAATTCTGAAAATATTACTGTTAGAAATAATTTGGTTATTGATTCTAATATCCCATTTACTATGGAACAATCTAAAGACCTCAAAATTTATAATAATATTTTTGATGGAGAAAAAAAAGTTGGGTATGTTATTGCTGGATGGTTTGGTTTAAAGGGGACTATTTATATCTTAAATAATAATATTTTAGGAAGCACAAGTGGATATTTACATATAAGTGGAGATTGTAAGATTATTTTTAAAAACAATATAACAGATGGAATTCTTGGAAACTGTGAAAGAAGTTATAATATTTATACAACAGAAAAAGCAAAAACTTTAAATCTTGCTGAAGGGGAAAAGATTGAAACAGATTTGAAAAAAATTTTTGTAAATCCCGAAAAAAAAGATTATCAATTGAAAGAAAACAGCCCTGCAATTGATTCAGGAATGGATTTAAGTGAAATTTTTACAACTGATATGGATGGTATTAAAAGACCAAAAGGAAAAAAGTGGGATATAGGACCTTATGAATTTAAGGAAGTTGAAAAATGAGAAATAAAATTTTTATATTTTTAGTTTTGATTCATTCTGTTTTTACTGCAGTTTATTATGTTGACAATAAAAATCCAAAAGCAAATGATACTAATTCAGGAACAAAAGAACTACCATTTTTAACAATTTCAAAAGGGGTAAGTATACTTCAACCAGGTGATACATTGATAATAAAAGAAGGAATTTACAGAGAAGTTATAAGAATAAATAAAAAAGGAGAGGAAGGAAAACCAATAGTTATAAAAGCAGAAGAAAATGAAAGAGTTGTAATTACAGGGAGTGAAAGAATAAAAGGGTGGAAAAAATGTAAAAAAGAAGATGTCTTTGGAAATGAAAACTATGAGAAAATATATATAGCGGAAACAAATTTTAAACCTGACTATTTAACAGATGGAGAGAAAAAACTAAATTTATCAAGAATTCCAGAGGAGGGATGGTGGAGACCGACGAAAGCAGAAGGAAGAAACATTTTCTATGATGAAGTTAATTTAGTTCAAAAAGATAAAAATGCGTGGAGTGGCTGGATTTTATGTGCTTTATATGGTGCAGGTGGAGGAATAACAAGACATACAGAATTTGAATTTTTTCCAGAGGAAAATAAAATTGTTTTGAAGAATCCATGGTCAAGTTATTCTCCCAAAATTGATCCAAATAGAGATAAATATTACTTTTCAAATCACCCACTCGCAATTAAAAAAGAAGGTGA
>JAOAEP010000123.1 GCA_026416755.1 bacterium
TGCCTGAAAAAAATCCATTATACGAAGAACTTACAGTAAATGAGTTTTTAAATTTTGTCTGTGAAGTAAAAGGGATAAAAAGAAAAGAAGAAAAAATTAAAAGAATTTCAAAGGTTTCTGAAGATTGTGGTATTTCAGAAGTTAAAAATAAATTGATTTATAAACTTTCAAAAGGATATAAACAGAGAGTAGGAATTGCACAAGCACTTATAAATGATCCTCCTGTATTAATACTTGATGAACCAACTATAGGACTTGACCCAAAGCAAATAATAGAAACCAGAACACTTATAAAAAATTTATCAGGGGAAAGAACAATTTTATTAAGTACTCATATATTGCCTGAAGTAAGTATGCTTTGTGAAAGGGTCATAATAATAAATGAAGGGAAAATAATAGCAGAAGATACAGTTGAAAATCTTACTTCAAAACTAAAAGGAAGTGTAGAAATATATGTTGAAGTTGAGGGTAATAAAGAAAAAATTGAAAATATACTTAAGGGAATAGATGGCGTTAAAGAAATAAAAATGGTTGCGTCTACAAAAGACAATATTTTTAAGTTTATAGTTTTTACTGAAAGAGGGAAAGATTTGAGACAAGAGATTTCTTCAAAACTAATATATAATGGATTAAAATTACTTGAAATATCAATAAAAGAGATGTCATTGGAAGATATATTTATTAAATTGACAACAAAGGAATAAAATGAAAATTTATCCGGTTTTTAAAAAGGAAATTAAAAGTTATTTTATGTCTCCAATAGCATATGTAGTTATTTTGATTTTTAATGTTATAAGTGGTTTTATTTTTTATGCTTTATGTGCTATGTACTCAATCAGTTCTATGAGATATTCAGGTTCTCCTTATCCATATTTTACTTTTTCTCCCACAGAAATAATTATAAGACCTTTATTTCATAATATGGCTGTAACATCTCTTTTTGTTTTACCTCTTTTAACTATGAGATTATTTTCTGAAGAAAGACGGCTGGGTACAATTGAACTTTTATTCACATATCCCTTAAAAGATAGCGATATTTACTGGGGGAAATTTCTTGCATGTTTTATAGTTTTTCTTATAATGGTATTAATCCCCTCTCTATATGTTTTTGTTCTTGAAAAATGGATTAATTACGATAAGTTAGTTATTTTAAATAGTTATATTGGTCTTTTTTTACTTGGAGGTAGTTTCATCTCAATTGGTATATTTATTTCATCTCTTACAGAAAGTCAAATTATCTCAGCAATTATAACTTTTGGATTGTCTTTAATTTTTTGGATTATTGGCTGGATTTCTGAAATTGTTGGCCCCAAATATTCTACTTTTTTTGATTTTATCTCTCTCTATAATCATTATGAAAATTTTCCTAAGGGAATTTTTGATACAAGAGATTTTATATTTTATTTATCTGTTTGTTTATTTTTCTCTTTTTTGACCTTAAGGATACTTGTTTCAAAAAAATATAGGAGTTAAAATGGTTGAAAAAAAATTCTTCTATAGGATTAATGCTTTTTTAATGATTCTAATTTTCCTTGGGATTTTAATTTTTGTCAATTTAATATCTGAAAAAAACTACAAAAGAATTGATTTAACAAAAGAAAAAATTCATTCAATTTCTCCCCAAACAAAAAAAATAATTAAGGAGTTAAAACAACCAATTGAAATTTTTGTTTTTTATAAAGAAAAAATAGGTGATAAGACAAAAGAAATTCTTGAACAATATAAATCAAACTCTAAATATATAAGTTATAAATTTGTTGACCTTGATAGAGAAATTTTAATTGCTAAAAAATATGGGATTACAAGTTATGATACAATTTTAATAAAGTGTGGAGAAAATTATGAAAAGATATATAGTCCAGAGGAAAAAGAAATAACCTCTGCAATTGTAAAATTAACAAAACCTGAGAAGAAAAAAATTTATTTTACAATAGGACATGGAGAAAGAAGAATTGAAGAAAGATTGACTTTATTGAAGAAATATCTTGAAGAGGAAAACTATATATTAAGTGAAACATTAATATTAAGAGATGGAATACCCCAAGATTGCGATATTCTTATAATTTGTGGGCCGGAAATAGATTTTGTTGATAGAGAAATTGAAGAAATAAGTAATTTTATTGAAAAAGGTAAAAGAGTACTTTTTCTTCTTGAAGTAGGTAATTTCCCCAAAATAAGTAGATTTCTTGAATCCTATGGCGTTAAAATTGAAAATGATATTATTATTGACCTTGCAAGTAAAAGATTTTTAGGAGACCCATTAAGTCCTTTAATAATGGACTATCCCTATCATCAAATAACAAAAGACTTTGCTAATTATGCCTGCATCTTTTCTTCTGTAAGGAGTGTAAAATTAATTGAAAATTTACCTTCTGATATAAAAGGTGATGTCCTTGCAAAAACAAGTTCTGCTTCATGGGCTGAAAAAAATATAAAAGAAATAGAAAAAGGAAAAGTTAAGTATGATACAAATGATGAAAAAGGACCTATATCTATTGCAATTATTGTTGAAAAGGAAAAGAAAGAAGGTGATGAAACGAAAAAGATTCGTATTGGAGTTTTTGGTGATTCTGATTTCGCAACAGATAAATTTATAAATTTATCAGGAAATAAAGATTTTATTATGAATACTATAAACTATCTTGCAGAAGAAGATGTTTTAATTTCAATAAGAAGTAAAGAAAAAGAAAATCAGTTTTTATTTCTTTCTGAAAAAAGTGGGAAATTTCTATTCTTTTTATCAGTTGTGATTATTCCAGTGTTAATAATAATTTTTGGTAGTTATGTCACAATAAGAAGAAGATTTATTTATTGAAAATGAAGATATATAAAAAAACTCTTTTTCTTTTTATTACCCTAATATTGATAGGAACTTTTTATTTTTACCAAAATAAAATTATTCAGAAAAGAGAAAAGAATAAAGAAGAAAGTAAGAAGGTATTTATCTTTAAAAAGGAGAATTTGAAAAGTATTTTTATAAAAAATGGGGAAAAAGAATTGGAAATTCTAAAATTAGATGAAAATTGGATTATAAGAGATAAAAATTATGAATGTGGTAAAAATGAGATAACTAGTTTAATAGAAAAAATTTCTTCACTTGAATACGAAAGAAATATTGGGAATGTTGAAGATTTATCATTATATGGACTAAAAAACCCCCAAAAACTAATAGAGATTAAAGAAGATGGAAAAAAATTTACACTTTTTATAGGTGAAGAGACACCCTCTGGAAGTTATTTTTATACCACAACTGAGAAAAAAGAAGTTTTACTAATTTATAAATGGGATTTAACAGGAATTATTGAAAAAGATGTATTTTCATTAAGAGATAAAAGCATAATCCCAACTGATATTGTTAAAAGTGATTTAGAAGAAATTGAAGTAAGAAGGGATAAAATAGATTTTCTTCTTCAAAGAAGTGGAGATAATTGGTATATTAAAACTCCTATTTATGACCTTGCAAATAAGGAAAGTGTTAATAATATAATAGAAGATATTCTGGATGGTAAAGTAAAATCATTTGAAGAAATAAAAGAAAAAGAAAGTGGACTTGAAAAACCAAAAATAATAATTAGATTTAAAAGTAAAGAAAAAGAGTATTTCCTCTATATTGGGAAAAAGAAAAATGGGCTATATTATGCTAAAAATTCAAAAAAACCTTATATATTTTTACTTGAAGAGGGGATTATTGATAATATTCCAGATGAAATTAATGAGATACGTGAAAGAAAATTGTTTGGGTTTAATGTTTCAGAAGTGGCTGAGTTTTCAATTATAAAAAAGTATAAGGAATTAAAATTTATAAAGGAAAAAGATATTTATTACCTTGAAAAAGATAGAAAGAAAAAAATTTCAAAAGATAAAGTAGAAGATTTCCTTCATGATTTAAAAAACCTTGAAATTAAAGATTTTATTGAGTTTTCAGAAGAAAATTTAAAAAAGTTTTCACTTTTAACACCAAATATAAAAATAAAAGTATTTGATGGGAAAGTTAAGACAGAAATTTATTTTGGCGAAAAAACTGAAAATTGGCTTTATTGCTTTCATCCAGAAAGAAAAATTATCTTTACTTTGCCATCTTCTGATTATATTAAAATTGATAAAGATGAAAATTTCTTTATTGAAAAAGAAGAAAAGAAAAAATGAATAAAGGAATAAAAACTTTACTTTTTCTAATTATTGTTTTCATAATATATTTTCCATTTTTTAAAATATCTAAAAAAAATGTTCCCTCTAAAATAAACATAATAGAAGGAAGAATAAAACAGGGAGATATTTTAGGAGATATTTTAAAAATAAATGGTCTTACAGAAAATGAAAAACAAGAAGTTATTGGGAAATTGAAAGAAATTTTTGACCCTAAAAAAAGTAAAATAGATGATTTATGGGAAATTCATTTTGATTTAAAAGGTAATTTCTTAAAATTTAAATATTTTGATAAGCCCTTTAATTATTACATAGTAGAAAAAGAGAAAGAAACAGGAAAGTATTTTTCATATGTTGAAGAAATAGAAAAATATCTTAAGAGATTTCAAAAAAAAGGAAGTATAAGTAGTTCTCTTTATGAAAGCATGATAAATCTTAATATAAATCCAGAAATAATAATACAGTTTGCAGAAGTTTTTGAATCTAAAATTGATTTCTTCACAGAATGTCAAAAAGATGATAAATTTTCTCTCATATGGGAAAGTTGGGCTGACAAAAATGGTTCTATTTTAAAAGATATAAGAGTTCTTGCAGGTAAATATGAAAGTGGTTCCATAAAATATTATGCTTTTTATTTTGAGAAAGATAATTTAAAAGGATATTTTGATGAAAATGGGAAGGGCCTTGAAGGTTTCTTTTTAAAAGCACCTTTATCCTATAGAAAAATAACTTCCTTTTTCAGTCATTCAAGATTTCATCCAATTTATAGAGTTTATAGACCCCATCTTGGAATTGATTATTCAGCACCTACTGGAACTCCTGTCTCTGCAATTGGAAATGGTGTTATAGTTTTTTCGGGATATCTTGGTGGGTATGGTAAATGTGTGAAAATAAAACATCCAAATGGCTATATTTCCTATTATGGGCATTTAAGTGTAATAGAAAAAGGAATTAAAAGGGGAGCAAAGATTAAAAAAGGACAGGTAATTGGCTATGTGGGGATGACAGGAGTAGCAACCGGACCTCATCTTGATTTTAGAATTCAAAAAAATGGGAAGTTCATAAATTTTTTAAAGATAAAATTTGAACCAGAAAAAAATATACCCAGAGAATTAATGGATGAATTTGAAAAAATAAAAATGGAATATATGAAGTTTTTATAAAAAATTTATTTATTTTTTAATCTTTCTATTATTTTTTTCTGTCTTTCTGCTTGTCTTATAAATCCATATTTTTTAAACATTTCATAAATTTTTGTTCTCAAGTTAATATCTTCTGTTATATCATAAACAAATATACTATAGCCAATTTTTGTTTTTGGTTTTATCTCTTTTAACCAATCAAAAATTTTATGATCGTTATAAACTAATCCTTGTAAATAATTCACACTTATTGCAAGATATTCCTTTTCAGGAAATTCACTGTTTAACCTGTAGTATTCTTGAGGGATATTTAAAAAAAGGGGATAAAAAAATGGCTCATAAATCAAACCATAGGTTTCAGGTAAAACTGAACCAAAATAATTAAGTAATATCTCTGGGTTTCCTTCTTTCTGTAAATATTTCTTTAATCCTTTTAAATCCTGTCCCCAATCAATATTTGAATCAATTAAATATTTCCATCCATTTTCAGGTCCACCACATATTTCATTAAAATAAGCAATATAATTGGGATGTATTTTTAATGAAGAAAAGGCATACCAAAGGAATAAAAATGTAAAAATATAATTTTTGATTATTTTATTTAGTTTGAGTTTATGATGATAAATAAATATTCTTGCACAATATATGTAAATTAAAGCATAAAAGGGTAATATATATCTTATTCCAATTTGTTTTTTACTTAAAGAAGAAAAAATAAAATAAATAATAGCAGGAAGAACTAAAAACCTTTCTTTTTTTTCTATTTTTAAAGATAAGAAAATTGAGAAAAGTAAAAGGATTAAAAAAGAAATAGGAGTTTTATAAAGAAAAGCAAACAAAAAATAATATCTCCAACCAGTTATTGAAAATTGCCCATTTAAAAAACTTAAATGCCCTCTTTGTGTTGTCTCAAAAATTATTAACTTAATTCCAAGAAGAAAATTTTTAAAACCATAAATTCTATAAGTAAAAAGTAATATAAAAAAAGGAATTACAATAAAAGAAATTAAAAAAATAAGGAAATTATCTTTAAATCTTTTTTTAAAATTGTCTTTTATCTCCAACAATATTAAAAGAATTATTATAAAAGGTAGAATAATAATTCCTGTAAACTTTGTAGAAATAGAAATTCCAAGAAATACACCTGAAAAAATAAGATATTTTTTATTATCTTTTTCAAAAAACTTCCATAAATAATAGAGAGTAATAATAAAAAAAGTAGTAAAAGGAACATCTGTAGTAACAAGACAACTATGGCCAAGAAAGTTTGGACAGAAAGTAAAAAGAAATAAACTAAAAAGGCCAGCAAAATCTCCATATAAATCTTTTGACCATAAATATATAAAAAAACCAAGCAAAATACCAAGTAAAATCATAGGGAATCTTGCTAAGAAAAGAATTTTATCAACATTTTCTCTATTATTATAAAAAAATACTAAACCCAGGTCCCATTCTCTTTCTCTTAGTACTGAATAGGAATTTTCAGGAAGTAAAATTTTAAGTTTAGAGATAAATAAACCAGAAAGTATTTTTGAAAATGGAGGATGTTCAAAATTTATAAAAAAGTCACCTTTTTTAACATAAAAATATCCAGCAGGAATGTGAACTGTTTCATCGCAGGTAAGAGATTTTTCATAAGATACAATTAGTTCTCTTATAAAAAACAAAATAATAAAAAAAATAAAAAAAATGAAAGAATATTTTTTCATATGTTATTATTTTAACATATTCTAGGGAATTCTTCTCCTAATGACATCTCTATAATCCTTGTTGTACCTAATTTAGTTTCCATAATGACTTTTCCTTTTGGTTCTTTTATAACTTCTCCTATTATTTGTGCCCTCTTTCCATATTTATTTTCTCTCATTTTCTTTAATATCCATTCACTTTCTTTTTTACCACAAATAATTATTACTTTACCTTCATTTGCAATGTTCAATGGGTCAAAGCCAAGAATTTCACATATTGAAAGGACCTCTTTTTTAATAGGTATTTTATCTTCATAAATAACTATACCAAAATTACTATTTTTTACAATTTCATTTAAAGTTGAAGAAAGACCTCCTCTTGTAGGGTCTCTCATAAACTTAATCCCTTCCGGTTTTTCCAAAAGCAAATTTATAAGTTCATTAAGAGGGGCACAATCACTTTTTATATCCGAATCAATATTAAAAGTATTTCTTGATAATAAAACTGCAAGTCCATGTTCTGCAATCTCTCCATTTATAATTACTACATCATTTTCTTCTATTCTATCTATTGAAAGTTTAACATTTTTCTTTTTAATTCCTATCCCACTTGTATTTATAAAAATTTTATCAATTTTACCTTTTTCAACTACTTTTGTATCTCCTGTAACAATTTTAATTTTTGATCTTTCTGCCATTTTTTTCATTGAAATAACTATTCTCTCAAGTATAGAAATATCAAGCCCTTCTTCAATTATAAAACTACTTGAAATATAAAATGGAATTGCACCAGAAACAGATAAATCATTAATAGTACCACATACTGCAAGTTTTCCTATATCTCCACCTGGGAAAAAAATTGGATTTACTGTATAAGAATCTGTAGTAAAACATAGATCAAATTCTTTAAATTCAATTATGGCTGAATCATAAAGTTTTTCAAGAATTTCATTTTTAAAATTTTTTAAAAAAATATTTTCAATAAGAGCATACATCAATTTCCCACCACTTCCATGAGAAAGAATTATTTTATTTTTTTTCATATTTATAATAAGCGCTACAAGTTCCTTCTGACGATACCATACACGGTCCGATAGGGTTTTCAGGATTACATATTTTTTCAAATAGTGAACAATCAAAAGGAGTTTTTTTTCCTTTTAATATCTCACCACATATACAATTTCTTTTATTTTTTGAGTATTTTTTAATGTTTACCTCATATCTTTTTTCTGCATCAAAATTTTCAAATTCTTTTTTTAATTTCAAACCACTATTTTTTATTATTCCTATCCCTCTCCATTCAGAATCCACTATATCAAAAACTTCTTCAATTATTTTTTTTGCCTTTAAATTCCCTTCTTCTTTCACCGTCCTTTTATATTCATTAATTACCTCATATTTCTCTTCAATTAAATTGCTAAGAAGTATATAAATTGAAAGAATTATATCAAACGGTTCAAATCCACTTATTACACATGGAATATTAAATCTTTCTGTAATTTCTATATATGGACTGGTTCCAATTATGACACTTACATGGCCTGGACATATAAAACCATCTATATTTGTATCTTTTTCCTCTAATAAATTTATCATTGCTGGAGGAATAAGTTTATTTCCACATAGTATAAAGAAATTTTTTATTTTTTTTTCTTTTGCTATTTTTATTGTCTGAGCAATTAAAGGTGCTGTTGTTTCAAAACCAATAGAAAGAAAAATTATATTTTTTTCAAGATTTTCTTCTGCAATTTTTAATGCATCCAAAGGTGAATAAACAACAAAAATATTACCTCTTATTGCTTTCTCCTTCTCAAGGGAAGAAAAAGAACCAGGTACTTTCATCATATCTCCAAAAGTTGTTATCATTACATCTTTTTTCTTTGAAATCTCTATTGCGGTGTCTATAAAATTTTCAGGACTAACACAAACAGGACAACCAGGACCTGATATAAGATTTATATTTTCAGGCATTAGTTTTCTTATTCCATATCTTCCAATCACCATAGTATGAGTCCCACAAACCTCCATTAAGTTTACATTTTTTTTTAATAGAGAACTTTTTCTCTGTATTTCTTTATATATTCTTTTCTGTATTTCTGGTTTTCTGTATTCTTCAATAAATCTCATTTTATTTCTTTAAGTATTTTTAGTGTTTCTATTGCCTTTTTTTTATCAAGTTTTTCAATAGCAAAACCAGCATGAACAATTAAGTAATCTCCTTTTTTTACATTTTCAACAAAAGAAATGTTAACTTTTCTTTTGACATTTCCAATAGACACATATGCAAAATCCTTTTCTACTTTCTCAACCTTCATTGGAATTGCAAGACACATTTTTTTATAAAGTTGAAACTATTTCTTCAAGAATTTTATTAACACTTTCATCAAGGTTAAATATAGTTTTCCTTGTTTCTAATAAAGTCATGATTACCTTACCTGCAAAAACTCTTCCTTCAAAATAAACGGGTTTTCTTTCTTTATCATTTGTTATCCATATATCAAAAATACCTTTCTTAAATGTCTCTTTTTCTTTTCTTGCTAGTGGTTCAAGGATAAAAACTTCTTTTTTTTCTCCATTTGGTAATTTTTTAATTTCCTTACCTTTAAAATTTACTTTTAAATACCATTTTTCTGAAAGTGCTATAGGAAGTTGAGAGTTTTTTAAAATATCATAATCACCATTTCTTAGAAAATAAAATAAGGTTAAACAATCAAAAATTTCATCTTCAAATTTAATTGTTTCCCTTTTTGTAGAAATTAGGTCTTTATTTTTATATTTTCTACTTATATAAGTATATTGCCTACCTGGCCAGTTAAAAAACATTTCGGAAATCTCTTCTTTATTTCCAGTCCTTGAATAAGTATAAAAATAATTAGTTTTACCTGTCTTTTTATCAATAAAAGCATCTACTCTGTTATATCCATATCCTAATTGTTGAGGTATACCAAAAGGAATTGTTATCCCTACAAATCTGTATTTATCTTTCTCTTCTAAACAAGCAATTATTGCTTTACCAAGATTTACCATATTCCATTTAAGGTCATAAATCAAAATCTCTCCAATAAAATCCTCAAAAAATACTCTGGGAGGGGATATCTTTTCTTCTTTCTTTTCTTTTTTAGGTATTTCCTTTTTAGGTAAAAGAGCTATTTCTTCTTTTTTATCTAAATTTATATCTTCTTTTTTGTTTTCTTCTAATTTTATTTTTTCTTCTGATATTATTTTTTCTTCTTTTGTTAAAATCTCTTCTTTTTTTGTTTCTTCTTTTATCTCTTCAGTTTTTTCTTTAATTTCTTCCTCTTTATCCTCAATAGTTACTTCTTTTATTTTTTCTTCAGGTGGTAATGTAACTTCTGGATATTCAAATTTTATTTTTTCTTTTCCTTTTTCACATACGCATCCAGTAAAGAAAATAAAAATTAAAATATAAATAAAATATTTTTTCATTTTTCCTTTTTGTTTTTATTATACTTTAAAAACATTTTAAAGTTAAATTTTATATGGTCAATATTTTGTTATAAATGCTATAATTTCAAGATCTTCTTTGCCTATGTTTTTTATTGAATGTGATTGTCCATTTCCTGTTAAAACTACATCCCCTTCTTCCACTTCTTTTTCTTCTTTTCCATCAAATAAAATACCTTTGCCCTTCAGAATAATAAAAACCTCATCTTCATCTAAATGCTGATGTAATCCAATTGAACAACCCTCATGTAAAATTAATTTTGCACATAACCTTACATTCGCTTTAAAATCTTCTTTTTTTAAAAAGTGCACAATAGTAACAATCCCTTCACCACCTCTCATTTTTTCCCTTTTTTCTATCTCCATCTGTTCCTTTTTTCTTATCATTCGTCCTCCTTTTAATATATTTTACTTTAATTTTTTAAAGATAAACATTAGAAATAAAAGATTTAAATATCTTCTTTTATTGACTTGAAAAGATATAAAATTTTCCACTCCCTATAAAAAATTTCTGCTATCCTTTTATCATTTATAAAACAAATAATCTCTACGTTTTCTTTTGCACTTTTAGTTGGATTAAATGAGCCTGTTATAACTTTCTTTTTATCAAATATAAAAAATTTATCATGAATAAAACCAGATGT
>JAOAEP010000137.1 GCA_026416755.1 bacterium
CCATTAATTACAACTCTTCTATTATGGGAAATGTCAACATTTGTTTTTAACCATTTTATTTTGACCTCTTCAAAATTATTATACCCCTTTTCTATCCCTTTTATAATTTTAGTTTCGATCTCTCGTAAAAATTCCTCGTCAACTTTCCAAATTCTTCCTGTAGTGATACCACTGGAATGGGTATGTGTGGCTGAAATCATTATATTATCAAAAGGTATATCAAATTCTTTTTCAATTTTTTCTCTTATTTTATTTGTGAAAGAAAGAGAAGTTCCAATAACATCAAGAGAAATTATACATCCAGTTTGTTTATCTTTCTTTAAAATAATACCATTTGCTTCAATATCTCCTTTACTCCCTTTACAAAATCTTGTTTCTGTATTTGGATAGCCACAAAGGTTCATCCCTTCTTTAACATCAATTTTTTCTCTGAATATACCGATTTTTAAAAATTCACTCATTTTTTAAATTTTAATATATCTATTATACCCATTGCAATTTTTTCACCTATTTTTCTATAGTCATCTTTTTTCATAAGTAATTCTCTACAAAGGGAATAAGGAGTTTCTATTGAGAAAGAAGGGATTTTTAAGTTGTCTCTTATAAAATCTGCAAAATGAGGTGTTTCCCATCTGCTTTTATAATTTATTGACTTTACATAATTCTTTGAAATATATTTTTCTCCAATTTGTCTGACAATTTTTTCAACCATATTTTTTTCAACTTCATGCATTCTTTTATTCTTTTCAATTGATATTATATAAAAATAAGTCCCATCTCTTTCACATGCACCAGGGGCATGAAAATCAATTGCCAAAAATGGTTTACATCTGTCTTTCCATCTCATTATATCTCTCTGAATTACAAGTGTTTCATGCCTCATAGGAGGATTACCCCAGGCACGATTTAAGTCATAAGGGAAATTATCTTTTCCATAAAAACCATTTTCAATTCCGTCAATATTTGAAAGAGGAACCACCCAGACAACTAAATCTTTATAATTTATTTCTGCCAGACACCTTAAAAATCCATCAAGAACCCAACTACCGGGTGTTTCACCTGAATGCTGTCTTGCAATTAAATAAATTCCCTTTTTTGTTGGCTCATTATAAAAATTACTTAACCTTATAATTTCTCTCTCCTCCTGGCTCACACCAATCACATCTTTTTTCCAGTAGTTATTTGTATCTTTTAAAAAGTTTTCAAGTTCATTTATTCCATAAGGATAACAAAGGGCAATTTCAAACAAATCATTTTTTAATATTTAAAGTCCATATAACAAGTTTCCTCCCATCTTCAAAATTTACAATTTCAGGTTCTGATAATCTTTCCCATTCACAACTTTTAAATTTTATAACAGGTCTTATATTTTCTGGTTTCCCTCCACCAAGCATATTATTTGAATATTTGAGAATAAGTTTTAATCTTTTAATTCCATAGGTCTTCACTTTAAAATAAAACCAGAGACATTCAGGTCCACCTTTGGGAGAAGGAGCAAAAGTTAAAACAGATATCTCTTTTTTTTCATCTGTTGAAATATCACATACATTGCTCATTGGAAAATCCTTAATCACTTTAATCTTTTCTATCAATTTTAAACCCCTATATTTTCAATTTTTTATAATTTTGAATGGTTCACAAACCTTTTTGATATAATTTTAAACCTTTCTATAGAATAATAAAAAAATTTTTTATATCCCTGACAGAAATAATCAGTCCCTTTTAAATCACCATTTTTTACATATCTATGCCACAAACATCCATTATTACATAAAAAGTTCCATTCACAATTTTTACATTCATCTGGTTGAATTTCTTTAATCTCTCCAAATTTTTTTAGTTTCTCATATATTTTATCAATTTCATCTTTAAAAATATTTCCGAGTTTAAATTCAGACATTACAAAAAAATCACATGGATAAATATCTCCATTATGTTCAACAACAAGATATTCACCACATCTTTTTTTCATAGTACAACTTGATGGTTCAAATCCAACAAGAACTTCTAAAATATTATCAAAAAATCGGATAGAAACCTGCATCCCTTCATTCCACCATAAATCAAAAATTCTACATAAAAAATTACTATATGTTTTAGAAGTAATTGAAAATTTACTTATTTTATTATTTTTTCTATCAATTGCAGGAATAAATTGGAGAAATTCAAAGCCCTTTTTAATAAAAAACTTAAATATTCTATCAGGGAATTTACCAGTTTCTTCACCAATTGTTGAAAGGATATTAAATTGGACATTGCTTCTTTTCAATAAATTTATATTCTCCATAACTTTTTTAAATGTTTTCCTTCCATCTTTATACTCTCTATAAAAGTTGTGAATTTCTTCAGGACCATCTAAACTTACTCCAACAAAAACATTATATTTCAAAAAAAATTCAATCCATTTTTCATCAATTAAAAGCCCATTTGTCTGGATCGTATTTCCCACTTTCTGACCACTTTTACCATATTTTTTCTGAAATTCAACAACACTATAATAAAAATCAATTCCTGCAATTAATGGTTCTCCTCCCTGCCAACAGAAATAAATGTCTTTTCCTTCTGAATATTCCATAAATTTTTTAATAAAAAATTCAAGTGTATTTAAATCCATTATTTTTACATCTGGATAAATTGATTTTGTTTTTTTATAGAAACAATAAGAACAGTCAAGATTACAGAGATAAGAACCTGGTTTAATTAATAACTCAATTTTATTCATTCTTTATAGGTAGTTTTGCATTTGTCTCTTTTATAAAATTCCAGAGTATATCTTTTAATTCTTTAAATTCTTTTGGTTTTTTATTTATAAGGTCATTTTTTTCCTCTTTATCTTCATTCAGATTAAAGAGAAAATATTTCTCATATTCATAGGAATAAACAAGTTTCCATTCATCATAAATAATTGCAGAAGAGGGACTTCCTCCTTGATTTCCATAATGCGGCCAGTGAAAAAATAATCCTTCCCTTTTTAATCTTTCTCCTTTTAAAACTGGTAAAATACTTATACCATCTCTATGCTGATCAGGAATTTTAGGTAATCCAATTATATCAAGTATTGTTGGATAAAAATCTGTTGAAATAACTGGAAACTCACATTTTTTAATTTTTATTTCTGGTATTTTTATTATTAAAGAAACTCTTATACCCCCTTCTTCTATCCATCCTTTCCCTTCTCTCAAAGGTAAATTACATGTTGGAGAACCTTCTGCAGTTGAAAGTCCGCCATTGTCAGAAGTAAAAATAATTATTGTATTTTCATATTTTCCTGTTTCTTTTAATGTATTTATAATCTTACCCACATTTTCGTCAAGATTTTCTATCATTCCTGCATAAATTGGGTCTGATTGAATTATTCTTCTTATAATTTTCAAATGTTTTTTACGTTGGCAGGGGAAATTTTCACCTTCAATAAATGGATTTATTTTATCAAGTCCAAGTTTTTTCTCTTTTTCTTTGTATTTCCCAATATACTTTTCTGGTACTTGAATTGGTATATGAACTGCATAATGAGAAAGGAAGATAAAAAATGGTTCCTCTGTTTCTTTTATTATTTTTATTGTTTCCTCTGTTAATCTATCTGTTAAATATTCTCCAGGTGGACCATCTTCTAAAGTAGGTATTTTATAAGGAGAAAAATAACCATATATAGGCATTCCCCAATTACAACCACCAATATTTTTGTCATATCCATGATTTTCAGGCCAATATGGTTTTTCTCCAAGATGCCATTTCCCAATATAATATGTTTTATATCCAAATTCTTTTAAATATTTTGCAATTGTTTTTTCCTCAAATGATAAATATTCAAAATTTTCAGGAGGTAAAAGTTTCCCTTTATCTTTTCCTCCTATATAATGGGTTATTCCAAGACGAGACGGATATTTTCCTGTTTGTATACTTGCTCTTGTTGGTGAACAAACTGGACTTGTTGAATATGCATTTGTAAAAATAACTCCATCTTCTGCAAGTTTATCAAGATTAGGTGTCTCATAAAACTCACTTCCATATATACTCAGATCTTTCCAACCAAGGTCATCAATCAAAATAAAAATAATATTTAATTTTTTCATTCTATTGAAGAAGATGCAAGTTCATATTCTCCTTGAATTCCTTTAATTATATTTGATTTCTTGTCAAAAAATATTGAGCCAAATTTATTTAAAAGTTCTTTTGCTATTTCAGGATGTTTATCTATTAGATTTTTTGTTTCTTTTGGGTCCTCTTTAAGATTAAAAAGGAGGTCAATTTCTTCTTCAGGCGTTAAAACAAAACTCCAATCTTTATTTCTTATACATCTATAAATTCCTCTTTTATAACCACAAATTACTGCATCCCTATGTTCATTTCTTTCACCTTTAATTACCGGAAAAAAACTTTTTCCAGCAAATACAAAGTTATTATTATCAAAACCAAGAATTTCAAGAACTGTAGGTAAAACATCAGGAAATTGGATTAATGCATCTATTCTTCCTTTATAAACTTCTTTAGGGAATTTCATTATAAATGGCACTTTAAGTAGTTCACTATACATTCTATCAGAACCTTTTAAAAATTTTCCATGGTCTGCCAAAGGATGTCCATGGTCTGCTGTTAAAACAATAAGAGAGTCCTCGTAAAAATTCATTCTCTCAAGTTCTTCAAACAAATAACCAAAACAATAATCAACAAAACTTACTTCACCTGCATAAAGTCCCCTTATGAAATCAATCTCTTGGTCTGTTGCCCAGTTTTTTGCAGGACCACCCATTGGCATAATTAATCTTTTTCCTTTATAATTTTTAGGAGTATATGTATCAAATCTTTCTGGTGGATCCCATGGTTCATGGGGTTCAAAACTGTCAATCCATAAAAATATTTTTTTATTTGTTTTTCTTGCTTTTTTTAAAAAATCTATACTTTTTTCCACAACTTGCATTGTAAACCAATTTTTCTCATCCATATCATCTGTATTTGCAAGGAATTGTAATATCCTTTTTTTCCATTCTTCGGGGTAGTTTTCATTCACATAATCATTGATATTTCTTTTTGAAAGACATACTTGAAAAGGGTCATATTCTTGTCCTCTTATCCATTCATAAATATTAAAAAATCTGTGATAATTCATATTTGGAGCCCTGTAATGGTATGTGTCAGTTATAAAACCAGAGATATAATCTTCTTTACTTAAAATTTGTGCAATTGTTATATCATAATCTGTTAATGGACACCAAGGTCTATATGGTAAAGAATAAAAACCTGTCATAAGTTCATATCTTACAGGAATTGTGGGAAGACCATTCGGATAAACATTTTCAAAAACAACTGAATTTTTAGCAAACTTATCAATATTCGGTGTCTTACAACTCTTAACATTCTCAAAAACTTTCTTCCCTTGATTATAAATACCTACATGGTCTTGTCTTAAACTGTCAATCATTATAAATATCAGATTCATATTTTCACCTTTTTTGAAATATTTATTTATTGAATTAAAATATTATCACAAATTTAAAAAATTAGAAAAAAATGGAGAAATTTGAAGAAAAACTTATTGAATTAGGGAAAATTATTTTAGAACAGAAGAGAGCAAGAGTTATTATTGAGCCATATAAAAGAGAAAAAGGATACTGGTTTGGTGGAGGGAAGATAAGAAAAGATAAAGAAGGTAGATTAGTGTTAACTGGTAGATATAGAAATTTTGGAGACAGCAGATATGGAACTGAATTTGGAGAAAGGGGGCTTGAACTTGCAATTTTTATTTCTGAAGACAAAGGGAAGACCTTTAAAAAGATAAAATCATTTACAAAGAAAGATTTAAATTTTGAAAAAAAGGAAGTTCTGTCAATAGAAGGTTCTGCGATATATTTTGGAGATAAAATTGAATTATATTTTTCAAGTGAGAAAAAAAGAAATTATCCAGAAGGTTTTGAAAAATATCAAAAAGAAGGGACTGGTATCTGGGAAATAGATGTAATTAAGGGGGATAGTTTAGACAGTTTAAATTCTGAAAATATTAAAAATGTTATAATCTCTGAAAATCCTGAAAATCTGCATATTAAAGACCCTGTTGTTTTTGACATGAATAATAAGACATACATGATTTTCTGTCAACATCCTTTTTGCTGGAGTTGTTCTTATACAGGAGTTGCAATTAAAGAAAATAGCATGTTTAAAATAATTTCAAATGATATTTTACCAAGAGGTTATACATGGGATGTTGCAGTTACAAGAATAACGGATAGATTACCTGTCCCTAAAATTGGAATTTTTAAAGATTTACCGGATATTTCTCTTTATTTCTATGATGGTGCAGAATGTATGAGAGAACATACTCAATCAGAAAAAGGAGTTAGAAGAGCAAGAGGGTATTCATGTGAAGAAATTGGAGGACTTGCTTATGGGTTTGATTCAGAATTCCCTAAAATACATAGATTAAGCAAAACTTTCCCTTTATTTGTTTCTCCTGAAGGGACGGGCTCAAATAGATATGTTTCTACTTTTTATGATGGTGAAAAAATTTATGCGATATGGCAAATGTCAACAAATGATTTTTCACAGCCACTTTTTATGAATATTGTTGATATTGAAGAAATAGAAAATATATTAAAATGGAAATAAAGGTTGGAATAATTGGGACTGGTAGAATTTCAAATGTACATATAAATTCATTGAAGAAAATTGAAGGAGTAAAAATTATATCTGTTTGTGATATTGTTGAAGAAATAGCAAAGAAAAGAGCTCAAGAAATTGGTTGCAGGTTTTATTTTGATTATAAGGAAATGATTGAAAAAGAAAAACTTGATGCTGTCTGGATATGTACTCCTTGTGATACTCACACAGAAATTGTCTTATTTTGTATTGAAAAAAATCTACCTTTTTTTGTTGAAAAACCTCCTGCTTTAAAGGAAGAGGAATGTGAAAAAGTTATTGAGAAACTTAAAGAAAAAAACATCCCTAATAGTGTGGGGTTTATGTTAAGATATGACCTGGCAGTAGAAAAACTAAAAGAGATTTTGAAGAATGAAAAAGTAATATTTATTTCTGCTGAATGGTTCTGGACAATTCCACTTGTTGATTCAATAAAGAGTAAAGAAAAGGCGGGAGGACAAATAGTTGACCAAGCAATTCATTTTATTGATTTAATAAGATATGTTTTTGGAGAAATAAGGTCTGTTTATACAAGAAGGGTTAGAGGTTTTTTCCCAGAAGAAAAATTATATACTGGAGATGATGCAAGTTGCACAATTTTTGAATTTGAAAATGGAATATATGGAAACTTATTATGTACTTATTCTTTATTTCCCGAAATTACAAAATATTATCCACCAAAAATAAGATTTATCTGTAAGAAAAAACTAATAGAATATTTGCAAAAAAAACTTATAATAATAACATCTGATAAGTATGAAGAATTTATTTGGAATGAGGACCCTTATTTTCTTGAAGATAAAGAATTTATTGAAAGTTTAAAAATGGGTGATATGACTTTAATCAGGGCAAATTATTTTGATTCAATGAAAACATTAAAAGTGGCTCTTTCAGCAAATATATCCATGGAAACAGGTAGAGAAATAAAGATATAGAAAGGAGAAAAAAATGGATTCAAGGGAAAGAGTTAAGTTGTTGTTAAAGAAAGAAATACCGGATAGGATGGGAATCTTTGAACATTATTGGCCTGAGACATTTTGTGAATGGGTAAAAGAAGGATATCCTATAAAAAAAGTTCATAAAAAAGAAGGGGAGCAAAGATGGGATGAGAATACTGGTAGATATGTGAAAGTTGAAAAAGAAGGAGAATATATTGAACCAGTAGATGCAGGTGAGTATTTTGATTATGATATGGTTGGTTGTGGCGGTTGGTTTGATACTTCTTTATTTCCTGGAAAGTGGGAGGTTATTGAAGAAACAGAGGATTGGCAGATAATAAAAGATGGTAGATTGGCAACCTTAAAATGGTGGAAGAAAAAATGCGGAACTCCTGAGCATATTGATTTTGAAATTAAAACGCCAGAAATATGGAAAAAGTATAGAGAGATTTTATTTGAGACAAAAAAGGAAAGATTAGGTGATATAAATGTTATTAAAGAAAATCTAAAAAAGGCAAAAGAAAATAAAAAATTTTCTTTTTTTGGAAATATGTTTATATTTGAACTTATGAGGGCAACAATAGGAGACCAAAATTTTCTTCCTGCTTTATTACTTGAACCAGAATGGATAAAGGATTTCTGTCAACTTTATACTGATTTTTATATTAGACATTATGAGATTTTGTTTAGAGAGGTGGGTGTTCCTGATGGCTTTTTTCTTTATGAGGATTTTGGTTATTCCAAAGGTCTTTTCTGTTCTCCTAAAACTCTTGAAGAAATAATAATGCCTTATGAGAAAAAACTTGTAAATTTCTTTAAAGATTATAACTTACCTGTTATTCTTCACAGTTGTGGAGATGTAAGAAAGGCAATTCCATTGATAATTGATGCTGGTTTTGATTGTATTCAACCAATGGAAGCGAAAGCAGGTTTTGATGTGGTTAAACTTGCAGAGGAATATGGAAGAAAAATATCATATATGGGGAATATAAATGTAGTGGTTCTTGGCTTAAATGACCCAAATAAGGTTGAAGAGGAAGTTTTAAGGAAAGTAAAAAATTTAAAAGAAATGAAAATACCTTATTTTTTTCATTCAGACCATTCAGTTCCACCAACAATAAAATTTAAAACATATACACATGCAGTTAAATTATTTAGAGAAAACTCATATTATTAAAAATGGGAAACAGGGATAGATTTATAAATGTTATGTGTTATAAAGAGGTTGATAGAGTTCCAATAAATCTTGTTGGTCCATGGGTTGATACTCTTGAGAGATGGAAAAAAGAAGGATTACCAGAAGGGATTGATGTGCATCATTATCTCGGAGTGGATAATTTTGGAATAAAAATAATAAATATAAGTGGAGAAACTGGAATTTTCCCATTATTTGAGGAAAAGATTATAAAAGAAGATAAAGAAACAAAAATTTTTATTGATAGATATGGGAGAGTTGTAAAAGATTTTAAATCCCATACTTCTATGCCCCATTGGTTAGAATTTCCTGTTAAAACTAAGGAAGATTTAGAAAGAATAATAGATGAAAAATTTAATCCAGATAGTATCAATTTGAGATATTCTGAAAAATGGTTTGAAAAATTACAAAAAGCCAGAAAAGAAAATGAAAGTTTGATTTTAATAGATGGTGGTTGTTATTATAACAATTTAAGAAGTTTAGCAGGTATAGATGGTGCAAGTTATTTGTTTTATGATGCGCCTGAAATCGTTCATGAATTGTTTGAAAGAATAAATTATTTCTGTATTGAAGGAATTGAAAGAGCAAGTAGGTATATAAAGATTGATATAATTGGATTTGGAGAGGACATTGCATTTAAAAATGGGCCTTTAGTTTCACCAATTATGTTTGAAAAATTTATTTTCCCAAGATATAAAAAAGTTATGGAATTTGCAAATTCAAAAGGTATATATTTAACATGGTATGATAGCGATGGTGATTTAAGGAAATTAATTCCATATTATTTAAAAGTGGGAATAAATTGTTTGGCTCCATGTGAAGTTGCAAGTGGTATGAGTTGTCCAGATTTAAGAAAGACATTTGGGAAAGACTTAAAGATGATAGGTGGAATAGATAAAAGGGAAATAGCAAAAGGGAAAAAGGAAATTGATAGAGAAATTGAAAGAAATAAAGCGTTAATTGAAGAAGGTGGATATATACCTGGAATTGATCATTCGGTTTCTTCTGATATTCCATTTGATAATTATAGATACTATATTGACAAACTTGTAAAAGTTATAGATAAAAGATAAATGTTGTAATAAAATTTTTGTTTTAAAATATTGAATTTTTTACTAATTAAATAGGAGAAGAAATGAAACTTGTGTTTATAGGAGGAGCACATAGACATCTTGGAATTATAAGAGGTATTATTGATGAGGAAGAGATTGCTCAAAAATTTGAAATTTGTCTTTATGATATTGACAGGGAAAGGGCTGAAGGAATGGCAAACTTGATAAAAAAAACACCAGAATATAAGAAATCAAATTGTAAAGTATCATGGGAAGGGGAACTTGAAAAATTTCTTGATGGGGCAGATTTTGTTTCAACTGTATTTATGCCTGGAACAAGATTGTCTTTTATCCTTGGTAATGAAATATCCCTTGACTATGGTTTTTTTGGTTCAGATAATATTTCATTTAATGGTGCTTTTCTTGCTTTAAAAGGTGGTCCAATAATATTAGACATAGTTAAAAAGATGGAAAAATATTGTCCAAACGCTATATTGGCAAATTTTGTTAATCCAATAGGTGTTTTAAGTGCTCTTGTAAATAATTATACAAAAATAAAATGTCTTGGTATCTGTGCTGGTTATAAAAATCACATGTGGGATTTAAATAGAGTTATTTTCAGTAAAGATGAGGAGAATAGTGAATTTGATGTGGATGCGTGTGGAGTTAACCATTTGAGTTTTATTTTAAGAGGCAAATATAATAATAAAGATATTTTTGAATTGTTTAATGAATCAATTCATAGAAAAAATTTTACTATAAGAGTAAGCAATCTATGGGATAAGAATGTAAAAAATAATATTAAAAAAGGGCTTAAGAAATGGATAGAAATATATAAGACATTTAACGTTCTAATTTTTTCCACAGAGTTAGATGGAATGATACATCTTTTTTATGAAGAGGCAATGGATGAGATATTAAAAAATAGAAAAAGAAAAACATTAAAGGAAATAAAAAAAGAAGTTAAAGTATGGGAAAAAAGCAGAAAAATTGAAGATGAAAAATTTTATTCATTATGCAAAGAAGAATTTGATAAAAAATTCTGGGAAGAAGGATGGAAAAAAATGAAGAATATTAACTTGAGAAAGGATAAAAATAGTATTTTTGTAAAAATAGTAAAAGGATTAAGTGGTAGGAAAGAAAAAATAGTTGCAAGTCAACCAAATAATGAAGCAGTTAAAAATTTCCCTAAGCGATTTGTACTTGAATATTCGCAAATAATTGAAGGTAAAGATATAAAACCAATTGAAAATTTATTTATCCCTGAAAATATGTATGGATTGATTTCTTCAATTTCTCAACATCAAACACTTCTGGCTGATGCTATATATTCTAAAGACCCTAAATTATTATATAATGCTTTATTTTCTTATCCTGTGAAACAAACATCCAAAAATGTAAAAAAATTATGGAAAGAATTACTTGAAATAAATAAATTAGAAATTCACCCTGTTTTTCAAAAACTAAATTCTTTTTTATTTAAATAAGCAAAACTACATTGAAATACAATTTATTTTCATCTTCAATGTTTTCTTTATATTTTCAACTTTTATAAGTATTTTTATTACCATCTGAAAATTATACCCATATTAAATTCTTTCCCATCCCTTAATATCTCAAAACCTCTTGTTAATTCATTGCTTGAAAATTTATGTGTTATCATTTCTGAAAT
>JAOAEP010000036.1 GCA_026416755.1 bacterium
CATGCCCATCAAAAATAAAACAATCTATATCTTTTTCAATTTTTTCAATTAATTTAATAATATTTTCTCCTTCCCTAAAGGCAAGAAATCCTGGTATATAAGGGAATTTTGTTTTACTTTTTGTTTTTAATATTTCTATTATCTGGAGTTCTGGGAAATTACATATTACAGCACAACTTATTATTTCCTCTTCTTTATAATTTGAATCAATTCCACATACCGTTTTTACTTCTTTTGTAATTGGTGTTATCTTTACTTTATTTTTTAATTCATTTTGTATTTTTTCTGCCTCTTTTTTATCCACATCCCATTTATGGATTTTTTTTACTTTCATTACTTAGCATATTCAACTTCTCTTTTTTCTCTTATGACAGTTACTTTTACCTGACCAATATATTCCATTTGTTCTTCAATTTTTTTTGCAATTTCTTTTGCTAAGGTTCTTGCTTCATCATCTGAAATTTCTTCTGGTTTAACAATTACTCTAACTTCTCTTCCAGCAGAGATTGCATAGGCAGAATCTACTCCTTTAAATGAAGATGCTATCTTTTCAAGTTCTTCAATTCTTCTTAAATATTTTTCAAGAGTATCTCTTCTTGCTCCTGTTCTTGTCGCTGATAAAGCATCTGCTATTTGAGATATAATAGTATATGGTTCGTTTAATGAGATATCATTATGGTGGTTCAAAGCAGCATTTACTACTTCTTCACTTTCTCCATATTTTTTAAGTATTTCTCCTCCAATTTGAGGATGAGCACCTTCAACTTCTTGGTCAACTGCTTTTCCTATATCATGGAAAAGAGCTGCCCTTTTTGCAATTTTGGGGTCATAACCAAGTTCAGATGCAATAATTCCTGCCATAAATGCGCATTCTTTACTATGAATTAGAAGATTTTGTCCATAACTTGTCCTATATTTTAATTTCCCTAAAAGTTTTACAAGTTCTGGATGAACATTTTCTATCCCTATTTCAAATAAAACTCTATTTCCATCTTCAATTAACTGTTCTTCAAGTTCTTTTTTTGTTTTTTCAACAATTTCTTCAATTCTTGCTGGATGAATTCTGCCATCTGCAATTAATCTTTCTAATGCTAATTTTGCAAGTTCTCTTCTATAAAGATTAAAACATGAAATTGTGACTGCTTCAGGAGTGTCATCAACAATAAGGTCCACTCCAGTAAGTGCTTCAAATATTTTAATGTTTCTACCTTCTCTTCCTATAATCCTTCCTTTTATTTCATCAGATGGTAAACTTACAACAGATACAACACTTTCTGTCGCTTCTTCAGGCGCTAAGCGTTGCATTGTGGTTAAAAGTATTTCTCTTGCTTTCCTTTCTGCCATTTCTCTTGCCTCATTTTCAATTTTTTGTTGTAATTTTATTGCTTCTCTTCTTGCTTCTTCCTCCATTATTTTTAAAAGTTGATTTTTGGCTTCTTCTCTTGTTATTCCAGATATTGTTTCTAATTTTCTTTTTTCTTCTTCAATAAGTTGAGCATATTCTATTTCTTTGTTTTTAATTTCTTCTTCTTTTCTATGAATTTCTTTTTCTCTTCTTGATAATTCTTCTTCTTTAACTTCTATTATCTCTGCCTTTCTTTCAATCGCCAATTCTTTTTGTTGTAACCTTTTTTCTTGGAACTGTAATTCTTTTCTTTTATTTTTTGTTTCTTTTTCAAATTCACTTCTCAATCTATAAATAAGTTCCTTTGCTTCAATATCTATTTCTCTTTTCTTTTTTAATGCTAAATCTTCTGCCTCTTGTATTATTTCTTTTGCTCTTTTTTCTGCTGACTTAATGGTTCTTTCTCCAATATATTTTCTCCACAAATACCCAACAAGGATTGAAATAGCTCCCCACAAGATAAACCAAGGCAAAACCAATCTTAATGTATTTATTGAATTTGGCATTTTGTCCTCCTTTACTTTAAAACAAACTCAGTAAAGGAGTTATCCAGCCCGACAGACAGGAAGGAATTTGAAAAATTTATTTTTTATAAGTTTTTTAAATTGTTTTATTGCCTTATAATTTATTTCCATTTTTATATCCTTACCAGTCTGACAGATTTTATTGCTGGAAACTCCTTTATTTTTAATAATACCTCTTTGTCAACTTCTTGGTCAAGATTTAAAACCGTTATTGCTGGACCACCCTTTTTCTTCCTTCCAAGTGTCATTGAAGCAATATTTATACCTTTCTGTCCTAAAATCGTTCCAATATGTCCCATAATACCGGGTTTATCTTCATTATAACATACAAGTAATATTCCTTCTGGTACTGCTTCAACTGAAAAACCGTCTATTTTAACAATCCTTCCTTCATCCCTTACAAGTGTTCCAGATAAAGAAACAGTCCTATCATTTTTGACTTCAACTGTTATTAAATTTGTAAATTCTTCTGGCTTCCTTTCTCTTTTTTCAGTTAGTTTTATCCCTTTCTCTTTTATTATTAGAAGAACATTAATAGGATTTATCTTTTTTTCTGATTTTAAAAGTCCAATAAGGATATTTGCTCTTAATAGTGTTAAATCATAGTTTGTTATTTCTCCTGAATATGTAATTTCAATACTTTTTAAATCTCCATCCAACATTTGTCTTAAAAATAGTCCCATTTTTTCTCCCAATGAAAGATACCCCCTTAATTTTTCATATGTTTTTTCATCAAGTGTAGGAAAGTTTACCGCATTTTTTACAATTTTCTTTTTTAATGCTTCTACTATTTGAGTAGAAAGTTGAATTGCTACATTGACTTGCGCTTCCTTTGTTGAAGCACCAAGATGTGGTGTAACTATAACATTTTCAAATTCAAATAGTGGAGATTGTTCAATTGGTTCTTTTTCAAAGACATCTAATGCAGCACCTTTGACTTTCCCTTTCTTTAAATATCTTACAAGTGCCTCTTCATCTATAATTCCACCTCTTGCACAGTTTATTATCATAACTCCATCTTTCATAATTTCAAACTCTTTATCACTTATTAAATGATAAGTTTCTTCTGTAAGTGGGAGATGAAATGTAATTATATCAGATTGTTTAAGTAGCCCTTCAAAGTTTACAAGTGTAATTCCCATTTCCCTTATTTCTTCTTCATTTACATATGGGTCATAAGCAATAACCTTCATCCCTATATTTTTTGCTAAAGTAGCTACTCTCCTTCCAATTCTTCCTACACCAACAATTCCTATTGTCTTTCCATAAAGTTCAGTTCCGAGGAATTTTTTCTTCTCCCATTTACCATTTTTCAATGTTTGGTTTGCATTTGGTATATTTCTTGCTAATGCAAAAATTAGTCCTATAGTATGTTCTGCAGCAGAGATAGTATTTCCTTCTGGTGCATTCATAACAATTACACCATTTTCAGTCGCTGATTGTATATCAATGTTATCAAGTCCAACCCCTGCTCTTCCAATAATTTTTAATTTTCCCCCCTTTTCTATTACATCTTTTGTTACTTTTGTTGCACTTCTTACAATTAATACATCATAAGAAGGGATTATATTTACTAATTCTTCTGTTGAAATTTTCCCAACTTCTTGAACTTCAAAACCTTCTTTTATTAAGATATCCTTCCCTTCTTTCTCAAAAGGTTCTGTTATTAAAATTTTAATCTTCTCCATTTGAATTTCACTCCTTTCCTGTTATAATTTTACTGTTTTTTTAAAATATGTCAAAATTTATTTTATATGAGGGGAAGGGACTTTTGAGGCCATTTAAACTTATCTATAGCCAAATTCAGAAGAAAGGTCAAAATACATCTTAACTGCTGTAGGAGGTACATTATAAGGTATATGGTTTCCTATGCACATCATATATCCACCACAAATTTTACCA
>JAOAEP010000047.1 GCA_026416755.1 bacterium
ATCTTTATTTCTTTCCCAATAATAACTTTAATTCTTTTAAATTTGAACTTCTACCAATCATTTCCTCTTCTGAAATTAGACCCTTTTTATAAAGTGAGATTAAAGATGAGTTCATTGTCCTCATCCCTATTTCTCCCCCAAGTTGAATTTGTGAATATATTTGTGCAAAGTTCCCTTCTCTTATTAAACTTCTTATCGCAGGTGTTGCTATCATAATTTCAGTCGCAAGGACTCTTCCTTTTCCATCTTTTCTTGGTATTAATTGCTGAACTATTACTCCAATAATTACAAGAGAAAGTTGAGTTCTTATAGTAGGTTGTTGTTCTCCCGAAAAAACATTAACAATTCTACCCATTGCCTGAACTACTTCTCCAGTATGTAAAGTTGAAAGAACGAGATGACCTGTTTCTGCAATTCTTAAAGCTGCTTCAATTGTTTCTTTATCTCTCATTTCTCCTATCAATACAACATCAGGGTCCTGTCTTAATACTCTTTTTAATGCTTCTGAAAACGAATGGGTATCTTGACCAAGTTCTCTTTGTTCAACTATTGATTTTTTATATTTAAAGAGGTATTCAATAGGGTCTTCTATTGTTATTATATGAAGTGCTTTTGTTTCATTTAAATATTCAACCATTGAAGCAAGCGTTGTTGATTTACCACTACCTGTTGGCCCACATATTAAAATTAATCCATAAGGATTTGATAAAATTTTTTTTATAACATCTGAAGGGAGTCCTAATTCTTCAAAACTTGGAATTTTATCCTTTATAGGTCTTATTGCAATTCCAATAGTTCCCCTTTGATAATGTAAATTTATTCTAAATCTACCGACACCTTCTAAACCATAAGAAAAATCAAGTTCTTTTGTTTCTTCAAAAATTTTGATTTGTTCATCATTTAAAATTGAATAAATAAGTTTTTTACATTCTTCATTAGAAAATACTGGAAATAGAGTAGGGTAAAGAACTCCATCAATTCTTATATGGGGTGTTAATTTAGCAAGTATATGAATATCAGATGCTCTTTTTTCAACTGCATACTTAAGTATGTCATCTATCTTAAGATTACTCATATTGTTACTGTTAATGCTTCAGAAAGAGTAGTAATTCCATTTATCACTTTTTTAATTGCGGATTCTCTTAATGTTTTCATTCCCTGTTTTATAGCAAATTCTTTTACTTCATCATCACTTTTCTTCTTAAGAATCATTTCTCTTATTTCTTTTGTAAATTCAAGTACTTCATAAATAGCAATTCTTCCATAATACCCAGTAAAATCACATAAAGAACATCCTTTACCTTTATATGCTTTTATTTTATCATTTTTAATTTCATAACTTTTTAATATTTCAGTTCCTTCTTCATCTATTACTTTACATTCAGTACAAA
This sequence comes from bacterium, assembly GCA_026416755.1. Lineage (GTDB taxonomy): Bacteria > Ratteibacteria > UBA8468 > B48-G9 > JAFGKM01 > JAMWDI01. The sequence goes on from JAOAEP010000047.1 coordinate 1,392, forward strand.
TTCTTCTTACCAATCTTTGAGCAATAACTAAATTTAATGCATCTGCAATTAAATATGGTTCAACTCCCATGTAATAAAGTCGTGAGATAGTAGAAACAGTATCATTTGTATGCAAAGTTGTTATAACAAGATGACCTGTTAGGGATGCTTGAATTGCTATTTGGGCTGTCTCAAGATCTCTTATTTCTCCTATCATAATAACATCAGGATCTTGTCTTAAAAGATGCCTTAAAACATTTGCAAACGTAAGACCTATTTTTGGTTTAACTTGAACTTGATTTATCCCTTCAAGTTGATATTCAACTGGGTCTTCAATAGTAACTATATTTTTTTCAGGTGTATTTATATAAGTTAACCCAGAATATAAAGTTGTTGTTTTTCCACTACCTGTAGGGCCTGTGACGATTATCATTCCATAAGGTTTTTTCAAAGCATTTTTAAATTTTTCAAGTTCTTCTTTTTCAAAACCTAATTCTTCCATATTTAAAACAAGTTTTTCTTTATCAAGAAGCCGCATTACCACTTTTTCTCCGTAAATTGTAGGAAGGGTTGATGTTCTAATATCAATTTCTTTTAGCCCTATTTTAATTTTAATTCTACCATCTTGTGGAAGTCGCCTTTCACCTATGTCAAGATTTGATAAGATTTTAATTCTAGTTACAATTCCAGGATAAGCATTTTTTGGTGGGGAAGGGAAATTATATAATATTCCATCAATCCTAAATCTTACAGAAACATCTTTTTCTCTTGGTTCAAGATGTATATCTGTTGCTCTTTTTTCAATTGCTTTTACAAAGAGAGAGTTTACAAATTTTACAATTGGTGCATCTTCAGCAGCGACCTTCAATTGTGTTATATCAACTTCTTCTTTTTCTTCTGGAGTGGCCTCTAGTTCCGAAATCGCCTGGGGTATATTATCTAATCCAGAATAAAACTTTTCAATTAGTGTTGTTATTTTTGTCTCATCTGCTTTAACTACTCTTATTTTTAAACCTGTTAACCTTCTTAATGTATCAATTGCAACTATATCGGTTGGATCTTTCATTGCTATTACAAGAGTATCCTCCTCTTTCGCAATAGGAATACATATAAATCTTCTTGCAATATTTTCATCTACTAATTTTACTAATTCCGGTTTTATCCCTTGTATTTTGGAAAGGTCTACATAATCTGCTTTTTTCTGTTCTGTTAGTACTTCTATCAAATCTTCCCTTTTAACATACCCCTTTTCCAATAATAATTCTCCCAGGAATTTTTTCTCCTTTTTCTGTAATTCTAAAACTTCTTCCAATTGTGCCCCAGATATAAGACCTTTTTCTAATAAAAGTTGTCCCAGTTCTTTTCTTTCCATGCTTATAGTATAATATATCATAAAAAAAAGAAAAATCAATAAAAGGAGTAAATATGAAAAAAGAAATCCCTTTTAATTTTTTATCCATACCCAAGATTAATTTTAAAAAAACTAAAATTGTTATTTTACCTATTGGATATGAAGGAACAGTTACAGGTAATTCTGGGACAAAATTTGCTCCATTAAGTATAATTTATTCTTCAAGAAATTTTGAATTATATGATGATGAGTATGATATAGAACCATATAAAATAGGTATAAAAACAGAAGAGGAAATTGAACCAGATTCAACTTCTCCTGAAAAAATGATAAAAAAAATAGAAAAATTAACCTCATATTATTTGAAAAATAAAAAATTTGTAATTGGAATCGGAGGAGAACATACTATAACTATTGGATTATTTAAAGCACATAAAAAATATTACACAGATTTAAATTATATATGTCTTGATGCTCATTCGGATCTAAGGGAAAAATATAATGGAACAAAGTTTTCTCATGCTTGTGTTAATAAAAGGATTTTAGAAGAAAACTGCAACCTATACTTAATAGGTATAAGAAGTATAAGTAGGGAAGAAAAAGAATTTTTATTAAAAGAAAGAAGTATAAAAGTTTATTATGCCTATCAGATGAAAGAGATAAGATGGTTTGACGAAATTATAAAAGATATAAAACCTGGGAGATACTATCTTTCAATAGATGTAGATTTCTTTGATCCCTCATTAATTCCAGAGACAGGTACGCCAGAACCAGGTGGTTTTGGATGGGATGAAGTAATAAGATTTTTGAAGAATTTAATTATGAGAAAAGATATTGAAGTTTGTGGATTTGATATAGTAGAACTTTCTCCTTCAAATATATTTACGTCATCTTCTTTAATATGTGGAAAACTAATTTATAAGATAATCTGCTATTTAGTTTTAAAATGGAGAAATTTGAAATTTTGAAAAAGGAAGAGTTTGAGATATTTTTAAAAAATGGAATAAAAAAAATTCTTTTTATAGGGGGTAGTGATACTGGTAAGACGACTTTAATTAAAGATATCGCTAATTTTCTTTTTGAAAATAATAAAGATGTTTTTATATTTGATTGTGACATAGGTCAATCTCATATAGGTCCACCTACGACAATTGGATATGCAAAATTAAAAGAAAAAATTGGAGATGATTTTTATTTAAAACCAGAGAAATTTTATTTTACAGGAACAGTTTCTCCTTCATTTTCAATAATTAATTTTTTAACAGGTGTAATTAAAATTAATAAATATCTTGAAGGTAAAAGAGGAAAGATTTTAATTGATACTACTGGATATATTAAAGATAAAACTGCGATTTCATTAAAGATAAATAAAATTGAAATTATACAACCTGATTTAGTAATCTTACTTGAAAAGGAAAATGAATTGGAAGAAATTGTTGAATTTTTGAAATTTACTAAGATCATTTATAAAAGAATTACAGTTAAAGACTTACCAATAAAGAATATGGAGGAACGGGCAAATTATAGGAAAATGAGATTTAGTCAATATTTTGAAAATACAAAAGAAATAATTTTAGAACTAGATAAAATTTCAATTAAAATAATAAATTTTAAAAATATAAGTAAATTTAACGAAATTTTTAATTTTGATTTAAAAAGAGTTCTTTGTAGTCTAAAAAATGAGTTCTTTGAAGATATTTCGCTTGGTATTATAAAACAACAAGAAAATAGAAAACTTATAATCCTTGTTCCAGAAGAAATTGACATTAAGAAAATAAAAGGAATAACAATAAGTAATTTTTTATTTGATTAAATCGTTTAGGGTTCCTTATAATTTATGGTAAAATTCTGTCAATGAGAAAAACTGAAAAAGAATTTGAAATACTAAAAAATGAAATAGAAGAATATTTTTTAAAACATGAGTTTTTAAAAAATATTTGTTCAATTGTTTCAGATGGGTTCTGTGTTAAATATAAAGATAAAATCATTTTTTGTAATGATAGGTATGCAGAAATTCTGGGATATAAGAAAGAAGAACTAATTGGAACTGAAATTTTAAATTTTTGTAGTGAGAAAGAAATAAAATTCTGGGATAGAATTTTAAAAGAAGAAGTAGAAGATGAGTTTGAAACAAAATTTTCAAAAAGAGATGGAAGTGAAATTTGGGTTAAAGTCAAAAACAAAAATATCAAATATAAAGATAAAATCTTAAGAATCTCAATAATAAGTGATATTACAGAGGAAAAAATTTCTTTCCTTAAAATCAAAGAATCAGAAGATAAATATAAAATTTTGACAGAAACTTTACTTGATGGAATTATAGTTGTTGATATAAATGGGACAATTCTTTTTTCAAATGTTATAGGAGCAAATTTATTTGGATTTGAAGAAGTTCACAATTTTATTAAAAAAAATATCTTTGACTTTATAGTAAATAAAGAAGAACTTGAAAAACATATAAAACTTCTTATTAAGAATAAAGGTGGATATTTTATTGAACATGAGATAAGAGATAATAAAGGTTCAAAATATTTTATAGAAATGATTGGTAGAAAAATTAATTTTATGGATAGAGAGAGTATATTGTTTTGCTTCAGAGATGTGACAGAAAGAAGAATTATAATTGAAAACTTAAAAGAAGCAGTGGGTAGTTCAAAGAAAATGTTGAACCAGGCGGTGACGGCTTTGTCTGAAATTTTAACTTATAGAGACCCATATACCTATGACCATCAAAAGCGAGTGGCAAAACTTGCAATTGAAATTGCAAAAGAATTCGGCTTTTCTGAGAGTTTAGTTGAAGGTGTGGGCATTATTTCTTTATTACATGATATAGGGAAAATTTATATCCCAATGGATATACTAACCAAACCTAAAGAATTAACCTCAATTGAATGGGAATTTATAAAAATGCACCCTGAATATGGAGCAAATATTGTTAAAAAAATAGAATTCCCATGGCGAGTTTCTGAATCTATTTATCAACATCATGAAAGATTAAATGGAAGTGGATATCCTTTGGGATTGAAAGGGAAATCAATTATTTTTGAGGCAAGAATTTTATCTGTTGCTGATGTTGTAGAAGCAATGAGTTCTCATAGACCTTATAGGCCTAAACATACAATAGAAGAAACTTTTGAAGAGTTAAGAAGAAATTCTGGGATACTTTATGATAAAGAAGTTGTTGAAACCACATTAAAAATCTTTAAAAAGGGATTTAGTTTTTAAATTTTTTGTGTTTAAAATTGCCGAAGAGGGGATTTGAACCCCTACGAGGTTAATCCTCACCAGGTCCTGAACCTGGCGCGTCTTCCATTCCGCCACTTCGGCTCTTAATTTTTAAGTTATTAAATATCAAGTTTATATTATTTATTAACATTTGAAAAATATGAAATTTGGAATATTAAATTTTCAATAGCAAGTTTTAGATTAATATTATATTTTATCCTTTGTTTTACTTCCCATATTTTTTCTATCAACTGTATATCAAGTGAATTAAAACTTTCATCCCTTATAAAATCTTTATTAATAAAAAAATGTAAAGGGAATTTTCTTTCACTCAAAAAAGCATCTCTTAAATAGAATAAAACACTCTCAAACCATTTTTCAATTTTTCCCCTTTCTTCTCTTTTATTTAAAAGGTCTACCTTTTTAAAAAATTCAAAAAAATTTTCTATTTTTACTAAATTTAGTAACTCTAAAAACTCTTCAATATTTTTGAAATCGTCTTTATTTATTTCAGGCAACTCATAATTGATATAAATTTTAAAACATCTTGAAATAACAGTTGGGAGTAAAAAATTTATATTTGGACATAAAATTATAATAATTCCATATTCTGGTGGCTCTTCTAAAACTTTTAAAAATGCACTTCCTGCCTCTTCTTTAACATATTCAATCTGAAATATATAAATTTTATATCTTTGAAAATATGGTTTTATAAATATATCATTTTTCACATTTCTCACCTCATCAATTGATAATATATTATTTTCTGGGACTATCCATTTTATATCAGGATGTGTTCTTTTTTCAATTTTTTTACAAATTTCACATTTTTTACAAAAATTTTCTTCTCTACAATTCAAAATACCACTTAAAAATAAAGCACTTTCATTTCTTAATTTGTTATTTCCCCCATATATTATATAAGCATTATGTATTTTATTTTTTTGTTTTGCTTTCAAAAGGAAGTTTTTTACTTCTTTTATATTCATTCAAAAATTCCTCCCACTTTTTTATAACTTCTAGAAAAGTTTCTTCTTCACTTTTTCTTTTAATTATTTTTACTCTTCTATTTTTTTTTGCAATCTCTAAATATCCTTTTCTCACTTTTTTTTGAAATTCAAGGGATTCTTCTTCAATTCTATCTTTATTCTTTCTTTTCAATATTTCAATCAAATTTTCTGGTTTTTCATCTATAAGAAATGTGATGTTAGGAAGATATTTTTTTTCTATAATAAAAGAATGTAAATCTTTAATAAATTTTAAAGATATATTTCTACCATATCCTTGATATGCAAAAGTAGAGTCAATATATCTATCAAGAATAATAATTTTCCCCCTTTCAAGATTTTTTTTAATTTTTTCCTCAATTAATTGAGACCTACTTGCAAGATATAAAAATAATTCACAGAATTTTGACATTTCTATATTCTTTGAGAGAAGTATTTTTCTAATTCTATCACCTATTTTAGTTCCACCTGGTTCATGTAAAACAATTACTTGATAATTCTTTTTAAGTAAATATTGATAAAATTTTTTTACAATGGTAGTTTTCCCACATCCATCAATGCCTTCAAAACTTACAATTATTCCCCTTCTCATATTAGAAATTTTTTAGAGAAATTTTAAATAAAATATTAATTATAACTTAAGTTCTACTCTACAAATTTAATGTACACAGAACCTATTTTTCTATTTTCTTTTTTTACTTCTATTTCATATCTTTTATTTTTCTCATCTTTTGCTTTATTTTTCATCATATCTTTATAACTTACATAATAACCCAAATCTTGTCCATCATTGAATTTAGGATTCCCAATAAAACCAATAATATTTACTTTTAAACCATCTTTATCTATACCTTCTACGTCAGTAATTTTAAATCTTGTATTATTCTTAATTTCAATTTCGTCATCTAATCCAACTTTTACTATATTTCCATTTATATTAAAAACAAGCAAAATCTCTAAATTTTTTTTATTTTCTTTTTCAAGTTGTGGTTTTATCAATACTTTTTCATTCTCAGCATATTTTTCAAACTTTTTTATCACTGGTTTTATATACAGAATTATATAAAAGTAATAGCCAACAAAGAAAGTAAATAACAAAGAAATGAAGATTGAAATGATGCCTTTCTTTTTCTTTATTATAAACAACACATAAGAAAGAAAAAACATCAAAAAAATAAGGGAAAGAAGTATTAATCCAATTCCAATTTCATTTATCATAACTAACCCCCTTTTTCTTCATAAATTACTATTTTATTTTTTCCCATGCTTTTAGCCATAAAAAGAGCAATATCTGCTTTGGTAAGAATTTCTTCATCAGAATTGCCATGTTCTGGGAAACTTGCAATCCCTATACTTAATGTTAAATGAATATCTTCATTTATTTTATCTTTCAAAAACTTAAAATTCTGAATATTTTTTTTAATTCTTTCTGCTACTACTTTTGCATCTAAACTTGTAGAAAAAGGCAATAAATATGCAAATTCATCGCCTCCAAATCTACATATTATATCTGTTTCTCTTATTGTAGATTTAAGAAAACTTGCCACTTCTTTAAGAATGATATCTCCCATTGGATGTCCATAAGTATCTACATATCTTTTAAAATTGTCAAGGTCAGATATCATAATAGAAAATGGGTATCCTTCTCTTCTAGCTTTAGCAAATTCTTCCTTTAACCTTATATTAAAATACCTTCTATTATAGATCTCTGTTAAGGCATCTGTAATTGAGGCGATATTTACTTTTTCGTGTAATAAAGAGTTTTCCAATTCTAAATTTAGATGTTTTAAGAAAACCTCTATGACTGACTTACTTGCCTCAAAAATTTTTAAAATTTCCTTTTTCCCTTTGCTAGATACTCCTATTATACAAACTGCTTTTGTCTTTTTTTCATCAAAGATAGGAATTGCTATTACTCCCAAATACTTATCAAATTCATATTCCTTAATCAACTCTTTAATTTTTTTTTCATTTTCATAGGTGAGTTTATTAGGAGTAAGGATTTTATAAATATATTCATTTGCTTTCTTATTTTTATTAGAATTTAGTTTTTTACAAGTTTGACTTATTATATCTGTTGAAACAAAGTTTTTTAAATTTTCATCAAGTATAAGTAATATTCCAAGTTCTCCATTATAAAAATCAATTAAAATTTCTAAACAATTTTGTAACATCTTTTCTATTTTTAAATTAGAACTCAATTTAAGAAGTGAATTGTTTAAATTATCAACCAATGTCTTCTGGAGTAATACTTGTGAATAATAATAATTAATTACTAAAAAACACAGAAAAACAAATATTGTCGTCACAAAAATAAATGGGAATATTTTTTTTATAAGAAGTTTTATTGGAAGTAACCGTTCAAAATAAGCCGCCACAAAAAATAAAACTGTGCTTAAAACGATTATTATTAATACTTCAGTTAATATCATTAACCGTTTACTTTCCATTAAAAATATTTTATAATAAATACATAAAATTTCAACTTAAATATTAAGATTTTAAAAAGGAGGTTTCTATGAGTAAATTGAGAGGTAACATGCTAATTGCACAAAGTGGAGGACCTACAGTTGTTATAAATCAGAGT
>JAOAEP010000035.1 GCA_026416755.1 bacterium
TGGTCATGTAAGTGTGAAAGAAAGACAGCCAATTTTAATTGAATCAAAACTTGGTTGTTTTGCCATTGCTTTTGCTGGAAATATAACTAATTTTGAAAATTTAATGAAAGATTTGAAAAATGAAGGACATTCTTTTTCCAGTCACACTCAAATAGAAGTTATTGCAAAGATTATTGTTCAGGGAAATAATTTCGTAGATGGAATAAAAAAACTCTCTCAAAAAATAAAAGGTTCTTATACAATTCTAATATTGACTAAAAATGGAATTTTTGCAACTAGAGACCCATTTGGTTTTAAGCCTATGATAATTGGCCAAAATAAAAATACTTATGTTGTATCTTCAGAATCCAGGCCTTTTAGTTTTTTAGGTATTGAAATTATAAGAGATGTAAAACCAGGTGAAATAATCTTTATAGATAAAGAAGGAATTCAAACAAAAGATATAATAGAAGGTAAAAGAACCGCTTTTTGTGCTTTTGAATGGGGGTACATTGCTTCTATGGATTCTATAATAGAAGGAGTTTCTGTTGCAAGAGTAAGAAATAATCTTGGTTCATTTCTTGCAAAGAAAGACAATGTTGAAGCAGATATTGTTTCCGCAATCCCTTTTTCTGGAATAGGATATGCTTTAGGTTATCATAAAGAATCAAAAATCCCCTACGATGAAGTTTTTTTAATTGATAGATTTGCAAGTAGAAGTTATTTACCATTAACTCAAGAAGAAAGAGAAAAAGAAGCAGAATTAAAACTTTCTGTAATTGAAGTAAATGTTAAAGGAAAAAAAATAATCTTATGTGATGATTCAATTGTTAGAGGAACTCAAATTAGAAATAAAGTTCTTGAACTTAAAGCATTTGGAGCAAAAGAAGTTCATGTGAGAGTTGGTTGTCCACCTTTAATCGCCCCTTGTCTTTATGATGTATCAACAAGAACATATAAAGAACTGGCGGCTAAAAAATATTCAATTGAGGAAATTACAAAAAGAATAGGTGCAGATACTCTTAAATATAACACGATTGAGGATTTTGTGAAAGGAATAGGTATTTCTGCTCAAAAATTATGTCTTTATTGTTGGACAGGGGAAAAAATAATATAAAATAAATAAAGATTTATAAGGCATTTTAGATTAAAATTTAAAAATGAATAAAGAAATAGAAATAAAATGGAATAGAATTAGAAACCTTATAGAGTTCGAAAAAATAGATGCTCTTTTAATAAGTAAAATTAGTAATTTTGCATGGTTTACTGGTGGAAAAGTAAATTATGTGGGTATTCATACAGAGACAGGAGTTTGTAAATTACTTATAACAAAAGAAAAAATTTATTACCTTGCTAATAATATTGAATACCCGAGAATATCAGAAGAAGAACTAAAAAATTTTAATTTTGAACCAATTATAAAAAACTGGTATGAAGAAAATTTTGATGAAGAAATAAAAAAAATTATCCCGGGAAAAGTTGTAGCAGATACAAATTTAAATATAGAGGACCTTCATTTTCCACTTTTACCTGAAGAGATAGAAAGATTTAAAAAACTTGGAAAAGAAACTGCTATAAGCATAAGAGAATTAGCAGAAGAAATAAAAGTCGGAAATAGAGAGATAGAAGTTGCTGGGAGATTGTGTGAAAAACTATGGGGGAAAAATATTATTCCCATTACAATTTTAATTGCTTCTGATGAAAGAATAAAGAAATTTAGACATCCTATTCCCAAAGATAAAAAGATAAAAAAATATGTCATGTTAGTTGTATGTGCAAGAAGAGAAGGATTAATTGTTTCTTTAACTAGATTTGTTCATTTTGGCAAAATCAATAATGAATTAAGAAAAAAACATATTGCAGTTTGTAGAATTGATGCTCATTTTATAAATTCAACAAGAGTAGGGGAAACAATAGGAAATGTTTTTTGTAAAGGTATAGAGATGTATGAAAAGACAGGATATAAAGAAGAATGGAAAAAACATCATCAAGGTGGATTAACAGGGTATTTAACACGATATTTCCGTGCCACTGAAAAAAGTAGTAAAATTATAATTGAGAATATGGCATTTGCTTGGAATCCTTCAATTACAGGAACGAAATCAGAAGATACTATTATTACGAATAAAGAAAAGCCTATTATAATTACAGAAGATAAAAATTGGCCTATGTTAAAAATAAATATTAATGATATGGAAATTTTGAGACCTGATATAATGATAAAATGAAAAAAATACTTCTTATTTTTTTGATTTTTACATTAAGAAATATTTTAAGCGATAATGTCGGATATATACTGAATATTGAGGGAGCAATCGGCCCAATAACATATTATCAAGTTAAAAATGTTATTTCAACAGCAAAAGCCCAAAATGCTAATTTTATTTTAATTATTTTAGATACTCCAGGGGGACTTTTAACTTCTACAAGAAAAACTGTTCAGGAAATTCTCTCTTCGGATGTCCCTGTGATAGGTTTTGTTTATCCAAGCGGTGCTCAATGTGCTTCTGCAGGAACATTTATTGCTCTTTCCTGTCATATTTTAGCAATGGCACCAGCAACAAACATAGGTGCAGCCCATCCAGTCACATTAACAGGTGGAGAAACGCAGGAAAAAATAGAAGAGAAAATTGTTAACGATACTGTAAGTTTTATAAAAACAATTGCAAGACATAGGGGTAGGAATGAAAAATGGGCTGAAAAAGCAGTAAGAGAAAGTATTTCATCTACAGAAGAGGAAGCACTTAAAGAAGGAGTTATAGATTTAAAAGCCAAAGATATAAACGAACTTTTAGAAAAAATAGAGGGAAGAATTTTAGAAATCGAGGGGAAAAAAATCATATTGAATACTAAAAATGCAAAACTTAAAGAAACAAAGGTAGAATTAAAAGATAGAATATTAAAATTTGTTTCAGACCCAAATATTGCATATATTCTCCTTATAATTGGAATATGGGGTATAATTCTTGAATTTTCTCATCCAGGATTTGGTATCCCTGGGATTGTTGGAACGATTGCATTAATTCTTGCCTTTTTTGGACTTCATACATTACCTATAAATTTAGCCGGTTTAATTTTGTTAATCTTAAGTTTTATATTTTTTGCCCTTGAAGCAATTACGCCAACTTTCGGAATATTCATTATTTCAGGTATAATAACTTTTATTCTGGGTTCTTTGATGTTATTCAGAAAAATGCCAGAAATAAAAATTCCTATTTTTAATATCCTTATTGCAAGCATTCTAACAGGTTTTTTTCTCTGGATGGTCATATTATTTACTTGGAAAACAAAAAAAAGGAAAGTTACTACAGGAAAAGAGGGAATAATAGGAGAAAAAGGTAGAACGATAACAGATTTAAATCCAGAAGGATTAATTTTTATACATGGAGAGTATTGGAAAGCAAAAACAATTTCCGGATCAATTCAAAAAGACAAAAAAGTAAGAGTCGTTGATATTGAAGGATTAATGCTAATTGTAGAGGAGATAAAAGATGAATAGCAATAAATATGAAGGTGAAGCATGGAGAATTTTTAGAATAATGGCTGAATTTGTAGAAGGTTTTGAAACACTTGAAAAAATTGAAAAAGCAATTACAATATGGGGATCTGCTAGAGTAAAACCCAAAGATATATGGTACAAAAAAGCGATGATAACCTCAAAATTACTTGCTCAAAAAGGATATACTATTATTACAGGTGGGGGGCCTGGAATTATGGAAGCAGCAAATAAAGGTGCGATTATGGGAGGGGGCAATTCTGTGGGACTTAATATAGAATTACCAATGGAACAAAAACCAAACCCATACATAAAAACACTTATTTCTTTCAGATATTTTTTTACTAGAAAGGTAATGTTTGTAAAGTATACAAAGGGATTTATAATTTTTCCTGGTGGTTTTGGAACCTTAGATGAGTTTACAGAAGCAATAACTCTTATTCAAACAAATAGAATACATAAATTCCCAGTAGTTTTAATGGATAAAAAATATTGGGAAGGATTATTAAAATGGATGTCTGAATCTTTACTTAGAAGGAACTATATAAAAAAAGAAGATTTAAAAATTTTCAAGATTATGGATAAACCAATAGAGGCAGTGAAATATATTGAAGATTTTTATAAAAAGTAAAAATTAAACTAATTTTTTTTAAAAAAGGGATAAAATGCTTTATAGAGAATTTGGCAAAACAGGTGTTAAAGTATCTATACTTGGTTTCGGTGCAATGAGATTACCAACAAAAGAGATAAATGGAATTAAAACTGTTGATGAAGAAAATTCAGTAAAAATTATTCAAAGGGGATTTGAACTTGGTATTAACTATATTGACACTGCTTATGGATATTGTGAGCAAAAAAGTGAAATTATTGTGGGAAAAGCAATTAAAGGATGGCGAGAAAAAGTTTATATATCTACAAAATCACCCTTATGGTTGATTGAAAAAAAAGAGGATTTTAGAAGAATCCTAGAAGAACAATTGAAAAAACTTGATGTTGATTATATTGATTTCTACCATTTTCATTCTTTAAATTGGCAGAGTTTTCAAGATAAAGTTTTAAAATTTGATTTAATTAATGAAATGATAAAGGCAAAAAAGGAAGGGCTGATAAAACATATTTCATTTTCATTTCATGATAAACCGGAATATATGAAAAAAATTGTAGATACCTGTGAAATTTTTGAGACCATTTTATGTCAGTATAATTTACTTGACAGAAGTAATGAGGAAGCAATTGATTATGTTGCTTGTAAAGGAATTGGAGTAGCAGTAATGGGTCCAGTCGGAGGAGGGCGTCTTTCTGATTTTCCATATTTAATGAATATTTTTAAAAGAAAATATAAAAACCCTGTTGAAATTGCCTTTAAATTTGTCTTTTCAAATATAAATGTATCCGTTGCACTTTCTGGTATGAGCAGTTTGGAAATGGTAGAAGAAAATGCAAAAATAGCAAGTTCTTCGGATTTTTTGACGAAAGAAGAAATTAATATTATAGAAGAAATAATAAGAGAAAGAAGAAAGATTGGAGAAATACCTTGTACTTCTTGTAGATATTGTTTACCATGTCCTCAAAATATTCCAATACATTACATTTTTCATTTATATAATCAATATATTTTACTTGGCTCAGAAAAACAAAAAAAGCAATATTTAAAAATTGGGACAGACGGAAAAGAAGAAAGAAGAAAAGGGGATGCCTGTATAGAATGTGGACAATGTGAGGTAAAGTGCCCTCAAAAAATTAAAATAAGGGAAGAAATAAAAAAAATACACAAGATTTTTTCTAAATAGACAAACTAACTTAAAAAATTTGTTATTTCTCTTATAAAAGTAATTATTTTTACTACCCTATCTTTTTCAAATATAGGTATTTTTCTCGTTTCTGTTAAAATTTCCTTGCCACGGAA
>JAOAEP010000057.1 GCA_026416755.1 bacterium
TATTCAAGCTATACATTTCTGCAGCAATTTCTGAAGCAATAGCAGCTGAATTTTTTTCTTTAATTACTTTTTTAACAGCACTTGTTGTACTTTCTGTTTCATATATTTCTACGTTAGGTAGATTCTGTCCAATCCAATTTCTACACTGAGCAATTGCTTGTGGATGAGAATATACTTTTTTTATATCACATATTGCTTTCTCTTTTGACAGTAAAAAATGGTGTATTTCAAGAATTATCTCAGAAGTAATTTTTAAATCACTTTCAATAAATACATCAAGAGTATGAGTTACAACTCCTTCTATAGAATTTTCAATTGGGACAACTCCATAATCAGCCCTTTCTTTTTCCACCTCTCTAAATACCTCATCTATTGTCTTAACAGGAAGATATCTCGCTTTTTTACCAAATTTACTTAATGCGGCTTGATGTGTAAATGTTCCTTCAGGGCCTAAATATGATACCACAATTTCTCTAAACATTGACCTGTAAACTTTAAAAATTGTATCCATTATAATTTCTATATCTTCTGGGTTTAACATTCCTCTATTTTTATTAATTAATCTTTCCATAATTTTTTTCTCTCTTGATGGGTCAAATAATGGTTTATTTCTTATCTTTTTAATCTCATATATTTCCTTTACTAATTCTGCTCTTTCATTTAAAAGTTTAAGTAAATTTTCATCAATCTCGTCAATTTTTTTTCTTATTTCATCAATTTTTTTCATTTTTTTTTATCTCCTCTAAAATCTTTATTATTTCTATTTCATCTATTTCAACTCCTGGGATCACCTTTCCTATTTTTTCAGGTAAAACAAAACGTAAATTTCCTTTTTTAATTTTTTTATCATATCTCATAAATTCTACCACCTTTTTCAAATCTAATTTTTCAAATGAAGTTTTAAGTTTAAATTTTCTTCCAAGATTTTTAATTCTTATATACACATCATTATCACATAATCCCTTTTTAAAAGCAATGTAACTTTCTCCAATCATTCCAAGACAAACTGCGTCTCCATGTGAGAATTTTTTAATATTTGTAATTTCAATTCCATGCCCGAGAGTGTGCCCAAAATTTAATATTTCTCTTAACCCTTTTTTTTCCTTTTCGTCTTTCTCCACTACGTCAACTTTAACTTTTACACTCTCTTTAACAAGAAATTCATAATTATCTTTTAATTCTTTTAATTTTACCTTTTCAAGGGTTTCAAAAATTTTCTCATTTTTTATAACTCCATATTTTATTAATTCTGCAATACCTTGTTTAATTTCTCTATATGGTAATGTGTCAAGAGTATTTAAGTCAATATATACCAGAGAAGGTTGATAAAAAGTTCCTATTAAATTCTTTCCAAATTTTAGATTTATTCCTGTCTTACCACCGATTGATGCATCCACTTGTGCAAGTAAAGTAGTTGGAATTGAAATATATTTAATTCCTCTCATATAAATTGAAGAAACAAATCCGCCTATATCATTTATGACACCTCCCCCCAGGTTTATTATTGTATCGTCTCTGTTAATTTTAAACTTCACAAGTTGATTTATTATTTTTAAAACATTATTGAAATTTTTTTGTTTTTCTCCACAGGATAAAACAATACAATGAACTGTTTTATTTTCAAGTGTTTTTTTAATTATTTCTCCATATAACTTAAAGACATTTTTATCGCTCAAAATTACAAATTTATTTCCAAAATTTAATTTCTCTATTTCTCTTTTTATCTTTTCAAGGTGATACCCAATATAGATATAATAAGAATTCTCTCCAAGAGATACTTTAATTTTTTCCATTTTCTTTTTTTATTATTTTTATTATTTCATCAACAATCTCCTCAATATTCTTTTTTGTTGTATCAATTGTATAATCTGCTTTTTGGTAATAAGGTTTTCTGACTTCTAACATTTCTTTTATTGTTTGGATTACATTTTTTGATTTCATAAGTAATGGTCTATCTTTTTTGGGTATCGTTCTTTTATAAATTTCTTCTGGAGTTGCTGTCAAACATATCAAAATACCATTTTTTTTTAGATTAACAAAATTTTTTTCCCTAATAATCGCACCTCCACCTGTAGATATAACATAGTTTTCATACTTTGAGACCTCTTCTATAATATTTTCTTCAACGTTTCTAAAGTAGTCTTCGCCTTTCACTTGAAATATCCTTATTATCCTATCTTTTTCTCTTTCTTCTATTAACTTATCAGTATCTACAAAACTCATATTTAATTTTTTTGCAAGTAAATATCCAACTTCACTTTTTCCTGTACCCATAAATCCAATAAGAACAATATTTTTTTTCATTTAAAAATTTATCATAAATAGAATTTTTTAATCCTTTGGATATATATAGAATAATTTGCTTTTAAATCTTCAATACAATCACCGCCAAACTTCTCAATATATTCAGAGGCAATAATAAAGGCAAGTAAATTTTCAGCAATTATACTTGCAGGAATAACTCCACATATGTCACTTCTTTCATAATCATATTTTTTTTCTTCAAAATTCCTTATATCAAAAGAAGATAATCCTTCTTTTATAGTAGGTATAGGTTTGAAAAAACACTTTACCCATATATCATTTCCATTCGTTATACCTCCTTCTATTCCTCCTGAATTGTTTGTTCTTCTCCGTATTCTTTCTTTATAAAATATCTCATCCTGAAATTCAGAACCATATAAAGAAACGCCTTTAAACCCAATACCAATCTCAACTCCTTTAACCCCGGGTATACTCATCAAAATATATGAAATTTTTGCATCTAGTCGCTTATCCCAATGAACATAACTACCTAATCCAGGACATATATTTTCAACGATAACTTCAAAGATACCGCCAATTGTATCTCCTTTTTCCTTTACTTTATCAATTTCTTCCATCATTTCTTTTTCTTTCTTAAGACATCTTATAGGTGAATTTTCTACTTTTTCATAATTTTTTTTCACTTCTTCTGTATCTCCTTCATCTTCTATATTCCCTATTTTTTTTACTCTACTATAAAATTTAACATCAAATTCATTTAGAAATTTTTTACATATTGCTCCTACTGCTGTTCTCATTGCTGTTTCTCTTGCACTGGCTCTTTCTATAACATTTCTTAAATCAGAATAATTATATTTAAGAAAACCCCATAAATCTGCATGTCCTGGTCTTGGAATATATCTTTCTCTTCCTTCTTTGACTTTTTTAATGTCCATATAATCCTTCCAATTTTCCCAATCTTTATTTTCTATCAAAATAGATATTGGAGATCCAATTGTTTTCCCATTTCTTATTCCACTTAAAATTTCAACTTTATCTTTTTCTATTTTCATTCTCTCTCCTCTACCATATCCTTTTTGTCTTCTTTCTAATTCCTTATTAATATCTTCAAGAGAAATTGATAAATTTGAAACCATACCTTCCAAAATTCCTATTAAACATTTTCCGTGTGATTCACCAGCAGTTAAAAATCTCAACATTTAACATCCTCTTTGATTATATTATAACTTAAAATGAAGTGTTATAAAAGCCCGCGGTCGGATTTGAACCGACGACTTGCTCATTACGAATGAGCCGTTCTACCACTGAACTACCCGGGCTTTTATTCTTTTTTCTTCATTTTTTAAAATTATATTTCAATTTTAAGATAGAGTAAAGAAAACAGAAGGGGTATATGTTTGAATGTTTAATTTTTTGAACTATTTTTCTATTTCTTCCATAAAATACCATCCATCCTCTTCCCTACATTCTATTGCAAATTTTATTTTTGGAATATTTGTTTCTTTATCTACTATGCTCACATAAATCTCTATTGCTCCTTCATCAAAATTTGTATTTAATTCTAATACTTCATCAATCCATATATCTCCAGGTAACCACTTTGTAATATCTTCTGATGAATGAATAATTTCCTCTTTTGCCCCTTGTTTAAATTTAAAAGCAAGTTTATATCTATTCTTATATAATGGAGCAACACCTGTATTTTCTATCCACATTTCATACTTAAATTTTCTCTTATCTTCTAATTTTCTTTTAAATTTCAATTGTCTTATAACAAAGCGATAACCCATCCTATCAGCAAATTTAATAAATTTATCTCTATATGCATTTGGAATTCTTGTATATTTAGGCATGAATACAGAACAATGATATTTTAAACCGTGCTCAATTATAAAATCAAGAAATTCTAAAGGCATATCATTTTCGTACCAGAATAAAGGTGTATGGCATGTTTCCAATACAATAGGTGCTTTTTTCCAATTTTCTTGTGCTTTTGCTCTACAAATATATTTAGGATAAGCATCAAACATATGATTCCAACCCAAACCATTTGGAACAACATTATATCCTGCATTTCTCATATCTCCAAAACAGTCACATCTCCATCCAGTTTCTTTTTTGATTCCATAAATAAACTGATAACCATCTATATTTACAAGTAAATTTTTTCTATCAAAAAATTTTAAATACATATCAATAAATTTTTCAACCGTTTCATTTTTAATTTCACCTGCTCCTTCTCCCCAGGGACCTATAAAAGCAATGTCAAATGATTCAAGGTTTGGATGATTAGCAAATCTCTCAGCAAAATTTTCAATAACTCTACTCCAGTATTTAAAATATGTTGGCTCATCATAATCAGGTTCTATAACTCTGTAAGGTGTACTTGACTTTCTCGTTGGGGCTTTCTTAATGTACCATTCAGGAAGTTGTGGTTGATTTTTACTACCAAAAGGCATCAATCTTACCTGTAATGATTGTCCTCGTATTTCTGCTACCTTTAATGAGTTTTTTACCATATCCCAGTTAAAATTACCTTCCTCTGGCTCAAAAACATTCCAAAACCATCTACAATAAGCAATAGTTGTAGGAATATATCCATCTACAAACTCAGGTTCTTTTTTACACATATCAAATTTTAATGGTCCTGCTGCATCCATTGGTATATTATCTCTTTCATTCCCTTCACCAAATAAAGGGTCTCCATTAAAATTCTGAAAAGTTGCAAATCCCTTATGTGGATTGAGTATAAATTTTTTACTTTCAATGGGCCTTACTTTTTTATAAATCTCATTTGCACTATAAGAACCACTTATTTCTGTAAAATATAACTTTTCTTTTTTCATTTTTCCTCCTCTTTTTATGCCCAAAAAAGTACATTTCCTGTTTGTCCTGTTATAAAATCAACTATTAAAAATAAACCACTTATAACAAATTGTCCAACAATAAGCCCAATGAAAAATCCTTTAAATTTATTATAAATTTTTGCTCCTCCATATCTTAAAATTAAACTTTTTATCAACCAAGATATAAAGATTGAGAACCACAGAGCATTTGTCATCATTATTGTAGAAAAAGTAAAACCAAGTGGATGAAATGGAAAATTTAAAAATCTTGTTCTCATAACAAAAAGGAAAATAGTGAATACTGCTCCTATTCCTGTAAACTTTAAATATAGCCAATCAGGTCCTTTAGGATTTTTTATCTTTTCCACTATATATCTTATTGGATATTGAGGTCCACTTACAAAAAACCATTGATTAGCATTTATTCCACCATATTTATAACATAGAAATATAGTCATCCAAATTGATGATAAAAGTGTAATTAAAATTGAAATTATAATAGCCCAGAAAATAATTTTTCTTTTTTCTTTTATCTCTTCTACTATTTTTAATCCATTTGCTACAGAAGCCATTACAAATGTTCTTACGTCACTTGAATAAACAAAAGTAAGACCAAGGCCAGCAAGATTTTCAGGTCCAAGGCGTGAGGAACCTAAAAAAGAATTTGTTATAACTGGTGCTATAACAGGTGCTCTTGTTGCAGAAAGTCCTCCTTCACATATCACTCTTGTTATGCCTATATAAATTAAAAAAGCAAAGAATATAAACAAAATCGCAGGTAAAAATGAAATACCTGAATATAAAAGCCAGAAATAGATGAACAAAAATGAAATAATAAGACCATATAAAGCGATTTTTGGTGATAAAATTTCATTTTCTTCTTTGCTCTTTATTATTTTTGTTAAATTTTTTCTTGAACTCCATAAACCATATAAAACTATAACAATTAAAGAACCAAGCGATTGCCACCCAAGTAAAGGTCTATCAGCATTATAGGGTAAAAACTCTTGTATTCCAAAGCCAGTAATATTAAATAAGCCCTGTTCAATAGTTGTTAAAAGGCAAAAAAACCAAAGTGAAAAAGCAAGAGAAGAACTAACAAAATAGGTAAAACCAATCATTGGAAAACTCAATCTAATCTGTAAATCAAGTGTTTTTCTGAAAATCCCTATCCATTTAACCATTTTAATCTGTGGAACATTAGGGAAATAAAAGTGAAGTCCATTGAAAACCCCAAAAATAAAAGGGATAAAAAACCCAAACCAAAAAAGACCATTATTAAATATATTTGTAGCATTAAAATTTATAAGTTCCAACGGTGCTTTTGTCATAGGATAATTTAATTTTTCATTTTCTGACCATTGTTTATGTAAAATGACCATTATAAATATCATTGCAAGATAAATAGCTAAAATTAGAGGTATCCATAGAGATAATGGTTTTAACCACTCAATCCAGGGAATTTTTTCACTTTCTGGTAGTCCTTCAAAAAAATATCTTATCGCATTTTCATTAGTAATTATTAAGTTTTTCTTTATATAGGGAATAATAAATCTATCCCATTCATTCTGAGGAGTTGAGTAATATTTTATTCCAGCTATTAAAGGAATAAGATATAATGTAAGTCCCATTGTAGGAATTGAACAGCAAACAATCATCATAATGTAAATTATCATAAGTTCTGATGGAGTAAGTCCTCTTCTTTTTTTAAAAATCCTTTTAAAAAGAAAATTAAAAAATGTAAGAAAGAATATAAAAAATATTGCAAAACCAGTAGTAAAGTCAATTGTCATGTATGAACCTTGGATTTTAACCATATTGTAAACATCACAAACAGAAATTAGAAAACTTAAAATAGCACCTATAATTAATCCCTTCACATTTTCTTTCCTTTTTGAATTTCGTAAAAAGATATAGGATTATAATCTGCTATATAGGCATCTGTATCTTCTTTAACTTTTTGTTTTTCTTCATCCCAATCGCTTTCAACTGTGAAAAAAGTTATTTTAGGTTTAATATTACATCTTTTACATCCAGCAAATCCCCTTATCTTTCCTTTCAAAAACAATTCTATCACTTCTCTACATTTTTTCATTTCAATTATTAAAACATCTGCATTACCAATTTTCCCCTCTTTCAAGAGTTTATTTTTTCTCATATAATCTAAATATACACCACCATCTGTAATTTTACATCCTTTTTCTCTAAAGCTCCATGTCCTTACCTTTACAATTTCACCAGAAGGAAGTTTAACTGGAAAAGATTCTGTTCTTTTACCAAGACAAGGAACATCATTTGTCATTTCAACGACATGATGAAATGTATTTGCAGTAAAAGTATCAATCAAAACAATTTTCCCGCCTTCTTTTTCAAGAAAATATAAAGGACTAAATTTCCCCATAGTTAATCCTTTATGGTGATATTTAACATATTCTTTTGCATTTTTACCCCAAACTGCAAAAGAATGTGTTGGGTCTAAAGACCTATAAACACCCTTCATTTTCCAAAATGTATCAGGGATAGAACCATTTATTGTTGGTGTTTCTACTGGAGAGAAATATGTAGATATTTTATCTTTAAAAATTAATCCATGATTAAAACTTGGCATTATTAAAACTCCTTCTTCCTTTATAACTTCCATAATACTTTCACAAACTGTTTTTGCTCCACCTATCACATACCCAATTGAGGAAAGTGATGAATGAACTATAATTTTGTCTCCTTTTTTTATTCCAAGTTTTTGAAGGTCTCTTTTTATATCTTCCTTTGTCAAAATAGTTTTAAATTTTTGTTCTAAATAGTTGTATTTAGAAAGATATTCAACATATTTTCTTAATTCTTTTTTTTCATTTTCGTTTAAAGGTGGTAAA
>JAOAEP010000084.1 GCA_026416755.1 bacterium
ATATTGAAATAGCAAAAAGATTTATTGAATTTCTTTTTACATATGAGACACAACTTTTATGGATACAAAAAAAAGGAAAAAAAGGAGGACCTATTGAATATTCACTTAATAGATTTCCTATTATCCTTGATGTTTATTCAGGAGCAGAAATTGAAGTTGAAACAAATCCATATGAATTATTTAATACAATAAATTTTGATTTTCAATTGGCAGCGATGAGATGGTCTCTTTTAGATGATATGATAGGGTGTTTTGTAATTGATTGTCATGATGAATTAAAGAAGGCTTGGTGGATTATTTCAAAAACAAAGAACAAAAATTTAAAAGAACGATTTTATGAAATTCCTGTTGATAAAAAAATACAGAGGTTTTTGTGGGAAAATTGGAAAGACCCTATTTTTAGAAATAAGTATTTAAATGAATGGATTGATTTTTCCTTAAAGAAATTCAAAAATATTATTGTAGAAAGTAAATTTTTAATGTAAATTTTAAAATTATGGATAGAGAAATTTTAAATGTTGAAAATATAGATAAAAGTTTTGATGGTAAAGAAGTTTTGAAAGATATAAATTTTTCCGTATATGAAAATGATTTTTTCTTTATTCTTGGACCTTCTGGATGTGGTAAAACAACGCTTTTGAGAATAATTGCTGGTTTTTTAGAACCAGATAAAGGAAGGATTATTCTTAATAAAAAAGATATAACAAAAGTACCCCCTAATAAAAGAAACATAGGATTTGTTTTCCAAAATTATGCTTTATGGCCCCATATGAAGGTTATAGATAATATTGCTTATGGTCTTAAAATAAGGAGATATACAGAAGATTTTATAAGAAAAAGGTTAGAAGAAATACTAAAAATAACTAAATTAGAAGAAGTAAAAAATCTTTATCCTTCACAAATTTCAGGTGGACAACAACAAAGAGTTGCACTTGCAAGAGCCCTTATAATAAATCCTCAAGTTTTACTACTGGATGAACCTTTAAGTAATCTTGATGCAAAGTTAAGAGATGATTTAAGAAGAGAAATAAGAAGAATTCATAGAGAAACGGGAGTAACAATGGTATATGTTACACATGACCAAAAAGAAGCAATGACACTGGCAAAAAGAATAGGAATAATGGGAGAAAAGGAAATTATTCAAATAGGTTCTCCTTATGAAATTTATTCAAATCCTAAAAATTTATTTGTTGCTTCTTTTGTCGGTGATATAAATGTTTTAAAAGGTAGAATTATAGAAAAAAGACAAGATATTTTAAAAATAGAAACAAATGAGGGATTTTTCTTTGCAAAATTTAAAAAACAAATAAACTCTGAAAATGTTTTTCTTTGTTTTAGACCTGAAAGTATTACCGTAAGCGAAAAAATAAATATAATAAAAGGGAAAATGCAAGATTATGAATTCTATGGTGATACTGTAAAAATAAACCTAATAACAGAAAAGGGCAACTTAATAAAGATAGGTATTTACACAGAAGATTATGATAAATTTAGAAAAGAAGGTAATATTGTTTTTTCAATAAGAGAAGATAAAATAATAATTCTTGAAGAATGAAGAAGAAAACAGTTTTATTTGTATTAATTTTACTATTTTTTTTCTGTTTTCTCATTTATCCAATTTCTTTTATTTTAGTTCAATCTTTTTATCATAATGGAGAATTTACATTAGAAATAATTAAAATTGCTCTTACGAATTATGTTTTAAGGAAATCAATTATAAATACCTTACTTCTTGGTCTAATTGTTGTTTTAACTACAACTATTATAGGTGTACCACTTGCTTTTATTTTTGATAGATTTACATTTAGAGGAAAGTCAATTTTAAGAATTCTATTCTTACTTCCAATGATAGCAAGTCCTTTTGTTGGAAGTATTGGAATAAAACAGATTCTTTCAAGATTTGGTAGTTTAAATATTCTCCTTATAAAGATGGGTTTGATAGAAACACCAATTTCTTTTATTGGCTCTGGATTTCTTGGTATTGTGATACTTCAGACACTTCATTTATATCCAATTATGTTTTTGAATATTTCTGCTTCATTAAATAATTTTGATATTTCAGTAGAGGAAGCATCCTATAATCTTGGAGCAAACCATTTTCAGACATTTTTTAAAATAATTTTCCCTTTAATTCTTCCAGGTTATTTTGCTGCAAGTTCAATAATCTTTATATGGTCAATAACAGACCTGGGTACTCCACTTGTTTTTGAATTCAATAATCTAATATCTGTAAAAATTTTTCATAATCTTAAAGATATAAATACAAATCCTGTTGGTTATGCTCTTGTTTTTATAATTCTTATTTTGACTGTTTTCCTTTTTATATTTACAAAAAGATATCTTGAAAAAACGCCATATACAACAGGAAAAACAGCAATACAAGTTAAAGAAAATATTTTATCAGGTAAAAAATTGATATTTCTTTACCTGTTTTTATATTTTATCTTGTTTTTAAGTTTAATTCCCCATTTAACCCTAATTTTATACTCTTTTTCAAAAAAATGGTTTTTTTCAATTTTCCCACAAGAATATACAACCGAATATTATAAAGTCGTTTTTACTCATAGATTAACTAAAGCAGGGATTTTGAATAGTTTATTTTATAGTTCATTAAGCACCACAATTGATATTTTTTTGGGTTTTTCTATTGGGTATATTCTTTCAAGGTGGAAAATTAAAGGTAAAGGATTTCTTGACATCTTATCAATGGTCCCTCTTGTAATTCCTGGAATAGTTCTTGCTTTTGGATATGTTGCTTCATTTTCAAATACAATTTTAGACCCAAAAAATAATCCAATTTTTTTAATTATTTTGAGTTATAGTTTAAGAAGATTACCATATCTTATCAGAACTACCTATTCATCTTTTTTGCAATTAGATAGATCTTTGGAAGAAGCATCATATTCACTTGGAGGAGATAATAAAACAACATTTAGAAGAATTATATTTCCCCTTGTAAGTCCAGGATTATTTGCAGGTAGTATCCTTGCTTTTGCATTTTCTTTAATGGAAGTGAGTAGTAGTTTAATACTTGCAGTAAGAGAAAGATTTTATCCAATTTCAAAAGTTATTTATACACTTGCTGGAAGAGTTACAGATGGTCCAAATACTGCTACTTCTCTTGGGGTTATTGGTATGATAGTCACGGGTTTATGTCTTTTCATATCAACAAAAATTATTTCTAAAAAAATAGGGGAGTTTTTCAGAATTGGATAATTTTTATTGACAGGGAAAAAATTAAAGTTTAAAATTAAAAATAAAGGAGGTGAAGATGAGGGAATTAAAATGGTTAGTAATAAATTTGATAGTTTTATCTTTTTTTGGTTGTAAATGTCCCACAAAGATTAAGAAAGAGTTTATAGAAGAGAGAGAAAAAGAGAAAAAACCAGAAATTACAAGTATAATTAAACCGGAGGTAACCCCATCTACAATTGATACAAAAACTCCAGATGAAACAAAACCCAAGAAAGAGGAAGGGAAAGCCACATATGAAGAGATTACAGCAGCAATAAAAGAAGAAGAGATTCCTGTTACTCCTATACCTACTGATGTTAAATTCGTAAAGCCAGAAGAAATACACCCTGAATTAAAAGGGATTTTTGAAAATATTTATTTTGATTTTGATAAATATAATATTAGAGAAGATGCAGCACAGACACTTAAAAAAATAGGAGATTATCTTTTAAAAAACCCTGAAATTAAAATTTTAATTGAAGGACATTGTGATGAAAGAGGAACACGAGAATATAATCTTGTTCTTGGAGAACAAAGGGCATTAAGTGCAAGAAGATTTCTTATAGTTATGGGTGTGTCTCCGAAGAGATTATATACTGTAAGTTATGGAGAAGATATGCCAGCAGACCCGAGAAGTAATGAAGAAGCATGGGCAAAAAATAGAAGATGTGAATTTAAAATAGAAGTGAAAAAATGAGAAAATATATTTTTACCGCATTCTTTTTTATACTTCTTACTGGATGTTTAGATATAGCAACGAAAGATGATATTGATGCTATAAAAGAAAAAGTAAGCAATTTAGAAGATGATTTTTATGCAACAGTTAAGCAAATAGGAGATAAGTTTACTGTTGTTGAAAACGATTATAATCAAAAGGATGAAAAGATTAAAAAAAGTATAGATGAAGTTTCTGATAAAATTTTGGTTTTAAGTAATGAAATAACTTCTTTAAAAAATGAAACTAAAACAATAAAAGGGAAAATTGATGAAACTAAATTTGAAAATAGTGAAAAAATAAAAAATTTAAATGAAGAATTTATTCAGAAGAGTATAGAAATAAGGAAAGATATTGAAAGTATAAAAAAAGATATTGAAGGAGCGAAACTACTTTATAATGATCTTGCTTTAAAAACATCTAGTTTCCACCAAAATCTTTCTGATGCACAAACAAGTGTTAGGACAGATGTAATAAATTTAAGAGATTCTCAAATGAAAATAGTTGATACACTACAGAATTTAGCCAAAAAAATTGAGCAGATTGATGAAAAGATTAACACAATTGATAAGAAATTTGAACATAGTATAACCAGTCTTCTTGAAGAACTTACAAGACATGAAAGTGAAATTTATCAATTAAAAAAATATCTTTCAGAGTCAGAGAAAAAAATGGAATTACCAATATCTCCTTCTGTAAAACCAATATTGAAAACAGGGAAAGAAAAATATCATATAGTTCAAAAAGGCGAATATCTAACAAAAATTGCGAAAAAATATAATACATCTGTAAGTGAAATTAAAAAGATTAATAATCTTCAGACCGATAATGTTTATCCTGGACAAAAACTTTTAATACCTTAAAGAATTTTTGACAGAATAAACTGTATAGCATATAATATTTTCCAATCTAAAAACTTTTTTAAATTAAAAGAGGAGGCGAAATGGAGGATTATTATATTAAAATTTTTGAAAAAAAGTTGAATAAAGAAAATTTGGATAAGATTAAAAAAATAAAAAATAGTAAAGTAATAAAATTTATTGCAGATAGTATCTTATTATGTGAACCTGACAATGTTTTTGTCTGCAGTGATACACTGGATGAAATAGCGTATATAAAAAATATGGCAATTGTAAATAAAGAAGAAAACGCTGCTCTTTTAACACCTGGGCATACATTTCATTTTGATGGCTATTATGACCAAGGGAGAGATAGAGAAGTTACAAGATTTCTTGTTCCTAAGGGAGATAAACTTAGTAGTGCTTTAAATCAAATTGATAGAGAAACAGGATTAAATGAAATAAAATCACTTTTAAAAGGTTCAATGAAAGGTAGGACAATGATAGTTAGATTCCTTGTTCTTGGTCCAGCGGGTTCAATCTTTACAATACCATGCATAGAATGTACAGATAGTTGGTATGTTGCTCACTCGGTTGACCTATTATATAGACATGGATATAATGAGATTTTGAAAATTGATGAAGATAAAGAATTATTTTTTACTCTTCATTCAGCGGGTGAACTTGATGAAAATATGACAAGTAAAAACTATGATAAGAAAAGGATATATATTGATTATATAGAAAATACTGTTTACAGTGTCAATACTCAATATGCAGGTAATTCGGTTGGATTCAAAAAACTTGCTTTACGTCTTGCCATTAGAAAAGCACATAGAGAAGGATGGCTTGCAGAACATTTTATGATAATTGGAGTTTCCGGTCCTAATGGAAGGAAAACATATCTTGCAGGAGCATTTCCAAGTGCTTGTGGTAAAACATCAACTGCAATGCTTGAAGGAGAGAAAATTTTAGCAGATGACATTGCTTATGTTAGAAATATTGATGGTGTATGTAAGGCTGTAAATGTGGAATGTGGAATATTTGGAATAATACAAGGGGTTAATCCTGTTGATGACCCTTTGATCTATAAGGTAATAACTTCTCCCAATGAAATCATTTTCTCAAATGTTCTTGTAAAAGATGGAAAAACATGGTGGCTTGATATGGGATGTGAATTACCAGATGAAGGTATAAATTATTCAGGAAAGTGGTATAAAGGAAAGAAGGATGAAAAAGGAGAAGAAATTTTACCATCTCATAAAAATGCAAGATATACTATTTCTCTTAAAACTCTTCCAAATTGTGATGAGGAACTTGAAAATCCTAATGGAGTTGAACTTGGAGGTATAATTTTTGGGGGAAGGGATTATAGGGGTTATGTTCCTGTTCAGCAAGGTTTTGATTGGATTCATGGAATAATTGCTTATGGAGTTGCTCTTGAGACAGAAACTACTTTTGCAATAGTAGAACAAGAGGGTAAATATGAAATAAATATAATGAGTATACAGGATTTTGTCTCTATACCACTTGGAACATATATAAACAACTATATTGAATTTGGGAAAAAATTGAATAAAGCTCCTCTTGTTTTTGGGGTAAATTATTTCCTCAGAGATTTAAAAACAGGTGAATTTCTAAACTCAAGGAAAGATAAACATGTTTGGGTTAAATGGATGGAATTGAGAGTTCATAATGATGTAAAAGCAATAGAAACACCGACTGGACTTATTCCTTACTATAATGATTTAAGGGACATATTTAACAGTGTAAGAAAAACAGATTATCAAAAGGATGATTATATAAAACAATTTACAATTAGAGTTCCTGAAAATGTTGCAAAAATGGAAAGAGTTATCAAATTTGTGAAAGAAAAAGTTGAAAATGCACCGAATGAGGTTATTAAAACTCTTGAAGAACAAAAAGATAGATTATTGAAAGCAAAGGAAAAATACGGAGATTATATTTCACCTGAAAAATTTATAAAATAAAAAGGAGTATAAAAATGGAATATATTTCTGAAAGGGCAAAATTATTAAAACCTTCAGCAACAATGGCACTAAATAAAAAAGCTAAAGAAATGAAAGCACAAGGACTTGATGTGATAAATTTGACCGTTGGAGAACCAGATTTTGATACACCCGAAGAGATAAAAGAATTTGCTTATAAAGCAATGAAAGAAGGTTTTACCAAATATACTGAAGAAAAAGGTATTAAAGAGTTGAGGGAAGCAATTTGTGAAAAATTTATGGTTGAAAATAATCTAAAATATGACCCAGAAGAGATTGTTATTTCAAATGGAGCCAAACATTCACTTTTTAATATATTTTTAGCGATTTTAAATCCAGGAGATGAAGTTATTATTCCTATTCCTTACTGGGTAAGTTATCCTGCGATGGTTTCTCTTTGTGGTGGGATACCTATTTTTTGTAATTATGATGAGAATTTTAAAATTGATATAGAAGATTTGAAATCCAAAATCACAAAGAGAACAAAATGTTTAATTTTAAATTATCCTTCAAATCCGACAGGTATTGTGTATGAAAAAAAGGAACTTGAAAGATTAGTAGAGATTATTGTTTCAAATAAAATATTATGTATATCTGATGAGGTATATGAAAAGATAATTTT
>JAOAEP010000087.1 GCA_026416755.1 bacterium
CCTCCTTTTCAGTTATTATATAAACTCATTGCTTTTTCTAAGTTACTTTTCAATATTTCTTTTATAGCACTTACTGTTTTTTCAATTACTTTTTCTACAATTTCTTTCTCTTCAGGAAGGAAATTTGATAAAACATACTCAATATAATTTGTCTCTATTTTTTTTTCTCCTCTTATTCCAATTCTTATTCTTACAAAGTTTTTATTTTGAATATTTTCAATCACTGATATTACACCTTTATGTCCACCAGGTCCTTTATCCCTAATTATTTTTATTTTCCCAATTTCTATATCAAGGTCATCATGAATAAGAAATAAATTTTCAATTTTTTCTCCAAAAAAATCAAGTGCAAATTTCACTGCTTTACCACTTTCATTCATATATGTTTTTGGTTTTATAATTATCACTTCTTTCCCTTCCACTTCAATTTTCCATCCATTAAAAAATTTTTTTTTGTAAATTTCTATTATTTTACTATTTTTCTTTAGTTTATCAATGACTTTAAAACCAATATTATGCCTTGTTTCAGAATATTCTTTCCCTGGATTACCAAGTCCTACAAAAATCATGATTAACTTTCTTCTTTTTCTGCTTCCTTTTCTCTTCTTCTTTCTTCAACTTTCTCCTGTGAAATTACTTTTGGCTCTTCAATAACTTCTTCAACTTTTTCTTCAACTTTTTCTTTTGGTTTTAAAACTGTTACAATTACTCTATGGGCATCTTCTATAATTTTAATCCCTTCTGGTAATTTTAAATCCTTTACTAAAATTGCATGCCCAAAATCAAGTCCCTTTATATCAATTTCAATACTTTCTGGAATATTCTTAGGTAACCCTTCAACTTTTATTTCTCTCAATTCCTGTTCAAGAATACCCCCTTTTTCTTCTCCAATAGATTTTCCTTTTATAACAATTGGTACCTCCATTATAACAGGCCTTTCAGAACTCAATTTATAAAAATCAAGATGGATTATTTCATCCTTTATAGGGTCTGTTTGGATATCTTTCAAAATTACTTGAAAACTTTCTTCTTCTCCATTTTTCTTAAGTTTCATCTCAGCCATTATATTATGGGAAGTAAGATGCAAAATTGTCTTTTCATTCAATTTTCTATCGAGTTTTATACATATAGGTTCTATATCTGGTCCATATAAAATAGCAGGTATAAAACCTTTACTTCTTAATTTTCTTGCTACTCCTTTTCCTTTCCCATCTCTTGTTTCTGCTAAAAATATAATTTTTTCCATAAAAACCTCCTACTTTTCAAAATAATTAATACAAAAAAATGGGCGCGGATGGATTCGAACCATCAGCCCCCGCGTTATCAGCACGGTGCTCTGCCCTTGACCTACGCGCCCCTATACTATTTATTGTTTTTTCTTCAAAAATTCTTCTACTTTTTCTTTAATAATATCTTTTGTCCCGAGTGCAAAAGATAGTGCGATACCAAAACAAAATGATGCTAAAACTATAATAAAAACATCTCCAATAAAATCAGAAGCCACTCCAATCTCTTGTAATGCAAGAACAGTACCAAATATTATAATTCCTATCTGTGTTAACTTCCCAAGTAATCCTGCTTTTTCAATTCCTGCATTTCCAGCAGAGGTTCTAACAATACCTCCAAAAAAATTCCCAAGGAAGAGTGAAAAAATAAATATCAAAAGGCCAAGGATAAATTTGGGGATAAAACCGAGAATACTATCTATTACAGTTGATGGAATTGTTATACCAGCAAAATTTATAGCCAAAAAAACTACAACAAGCATTAAAAGCCAATAAACTCCAGTTGCAAGTAAATGTGAAACTTCTATTGAAATATTTCCTTTATCAAGTAATTCTTTTAACCCTGAATCCTCTGATAATTTATCAACCTTTATAATTTTAAAGAATTTTATTAAAAGGACTTTTAAAAATTTAGCAATAAGCCATCCCAATAAAAATATTAACAACGCCCCTATTATTTTTGATAAAGAAAGCCAAAACTTACTTATTATCTCATCAACTACTCTCATTTTTTCACTCATTCAACCCTCCTTTTATTTAAATTTTATCACTTTATTTAAAAAAATCAATAATCTTATTCCTTTATTATTGTATAAAATCTCTTTTCTTTAAAAGGAGTAAAAACTCTTCCACCACTTTCAAAAAATTTTGTAAAAAACTCAAGATATTGTAATCTACTTGTGTGAACATAACTTCCAAGTAAATTTATGATAAGATTTCCAGTATGACCAATAACAAAAATTAAACCAGCAAGAAAAATACCTATATAGGGTAAATTTTTTAGCATACCCACCATCTGATTTATTACAACTCCAAGTACAGAAGTTGTAAGACCAAGCCCAAAAAGACGACTATAACTTAAAATATCCCCTAATAAATTACCTGAAATAACACTATAAGCACCATAAATAGCCCAAAAACCTTTTAACATAAATTCTTTTTGTGTTTTTGCTTTTTCATACATAAAATATACAAAACATAATAAGAGAAGATAAAGGGGCTCTTTAACCAAAGTTTTTGTTTTAAAATATATAACTATTGTTACTCCAACAAGAATCTGAATTAAAAGAAGAGTTATTGCTTCTCCACAATATTTTAATGGATATTTTTTAAGTTGAATATATAAGTTTAGAATAAGACCCCATATAATTTGTATATATCCAAAAATAAGTGCTATTAGAAGGAATAAAACTGATTTTTCACCACTTTCA
>JAOAEP010000101.1 GCA_026416755.1 bacterium
CCCATAAATCCAGCACCAATTATTCCTACCCTAACCATCTATCTCCTCCTTTAATAAAATTAGACAATTTTTTTATTATTTAAGTTTATTCCACATATTATTTTAGCATTAACATTGCAAAAGTTAAATATATGCCTGACCCAATAATATCAGCAAGAGTTGTAATTAAAGGTGCACTTGCTGTTGCAGGGTCTTTTTTAAACTTTGTAAAAATAAAAGGTAAAGCCATACCCATTAAACATCCTGCAATAACATTGACAATCATTGAAATAACAACTACTTTACATATATTAAAACCTCCTCTTACAATACCCATAAAAGAAATTCCAAGTCCCATTGTTAATCCAAGTAATAAAGCAACAAGGATTTCTCTACCTAACATCTTAAGCCAATCCTTCATTTTTATTTTACCAAGTGCCATTGACCTTATTATTAAAGTTGCTGATTGACTTCCTGCATTTCCTGCAGTATCAACAAGGACTGGTAAAAAAGTAACGAGAACAATATATTTTGCTATAGTATCCTCAAATCTCTTAATAATTCCTCCTGTAAAAAGGTCCATAAAAAGTAAAAAAATAAGCCATGTCACTCTACTTTTATATAGATTTTTAATAGGTGTTTTCAAAAGGTCTGTAATCATATCAACACCCGCAGTTTCAGGAGTTATAGCAAACAATTTAGTCATATCTTCTGTATGTTCTTGCTCAAGCACATTTAAAACATCATCAACTGTGACTATACCAAGTAAAATTCCATCTTCATCTACAACAGGTAAGACAATAAGATCATACTTTCTCATAATATTTGCTGCTTCTTCCTGGTCTTTATTAACTTCAATAGAGATATAATTAAAATCCATTATTTTTTCTACTGTTTCACTTGGGTCAGAAAGTATAAGTTTACTTAATGAAATATCATCAAGTAATCTCCAGTTTTCATCAATAACATAAACCATGTTAATTGTTTCTGCACTTTTCCCAAATTCTCTTATATGTTGAAGTGCTCTTTCTATTGTCCAATCTTTTTTTATCGCAACATAATCAGGAGTCATCAATCTCCCGACACTATTTTCTGGATATCCTAAAAGTTGTAATGCCTCTTTTCTGTCAGTGGGAGGCAAAAGATTAAGTAATCGCTGAGTCACTTTCCCTGGTAATTCTTCAAATAGATCAGTTCTTTCGTCAGGTGGAAGTTCTGAAAGAATATTTTTAATATGTTCATCTGTTAATTTAGAAATTAAATTTTCTTTTACAATAGGAGTTAACTCATCAAAAACCTCTGCAGATAATTTTTTAGGTAAAACACGAAATACTATAATTTTACTTTCATCATCAATTTCCTCAATTAACTCTGCAATATCCGGAGAAGGCCATTCAATAAGTGCTTCTTTCAGATTATACCAATCTTTTTTCTCAATCAATTCAATAATTTCATTTTTTAAAAGTTTTTTTACAAATTTCTCTTCTGTCATTTTTTCCTTTCTTTTTCATAATTTTATCACTTAATTTTTTAAATAACAACTTAATTTTTAAGGTATAATTAAATTATTATGGGAGATTTTAAACTTGTATCAAACTTTAGACCATCTGGAGACCAACCAAAAGCAATTGAAAAACTTGTCAAAAATTTAGAAAAGGGAGAAAAACATCAAATCTTGCTTGGGGTCACAGGTAGTGGAAAAACATTCACAATGGCAAATGTTATTGCAAGGGTAAATAGGCCAACTCTTGTAATTTCTCACAATAAAACACTTGCAGCACAACTATACAGTGAATTTAGAGAGTTTTTTCCAGAGAATAAAGTTAGATATTTTGTAAGTTACTATGATTATTATCAACCAGAAGCATATATTCCTGAGACAGATACATATATAGAAAAAGATGCCTCAATAAATGAAGATATTGATCGATTACGACTTGCAGCAACAAGTGCAATTTTATCCAGCAGGGATGTAATTATAGTAGCAAGTGTTTCTTGCATTTATCCAATAGGAAGTCCAGAAGACCATAAAGCAATGATGTTGCACTTATCAAAAAATCAGATTATAAACAGAAGATATATTTTGGAGCGATTAGTTGAAATTCAATATGAAAGAAATGATTTTGATTTAACAAGAGGAAAATTTAGAGTTAGAGGCAATACAATAGAAATAATTCCATCTTATGAAGAAATTGGAGTAAGAATATGGCTTGTTGGAGATAAAGTTGTTAAATTACAGAGGTTTGAACCATTGACAGGGAATATAATATGTGAGGAAGAAGAAATATATATATACCCAGCAAAACATTTTGTCACTCCAAAGGATAAACTTCAAAGAGCAATTGATTCAATAAAAAAAGAACTTGAAGAAAGAGTTGGGTTTTTTAAAAAACAAGGGAAATTTCTTGAGGCAGAACGTCTTGAAACCAGAACAAATTATGATCTTGAAATGTTACAAGAAGTTGGATACTGCCATGGAATAGAAAATTATAGTAGACATCTTGCTGGAAGATTACCAGGGGAAAGACCTGAAGTTCTGCTTGATTATTTCCCTAAAGATTACTTAATTTTTATAGACGAATCCCATGTTACGGTACCACAGATAAGAGGAATGTATTTTGGAGATAAATCAAGAAAAGAAACACTTGTTGAATTTGGGTTTCGTTTACCGAGTGCTTTAGATAATAGACCTTTGAAATTTGATGAATTTGAAAAGATGATAAATCAGGTAATATATGTCTCCGCAACACCTGGGAAATATGAACTAAAAAAGTGTGGTGTTGAAAAAATTGGAGAACCATCTCCTTTAATTGCAGAACAGATAATAAGACCAACTGGACTTGTTGACCCTCCGATAATTGTTAAACCAACAGCAAATCAAATAAATGATTTAATAGGAAAAATAAAAGAAAGGGTTAGTAAAAATCAAAGAGTTCTTGTTATAACGATCAGTAAACATCTTGCAGAAGAGATTGCCGATTACCTGAAGGATTTTAACATAAAAGTTCAATATATCCATTATGAAATTGATACACTTGAAAGAGTTGAAATTTTAAAAGTATTAAGAGAGGCAAAGTTTGATGTTCTTGTTGGCATAAATCTTTTGAGGGAAGGCCTTGATTTACCAGAGGTATCTCTTGTAGCAATACTTGATGCAGATAAAGAGGGATTTTTGAGAAGTGAAACTGCTTTAATACAAATTTCAGGCAGAGCAGCAAGAAGTATAGATGGAGAAGTAATTATGTATGCAGATAGAATAACTGATGCAATGAAATCAGCAATTGAAGAAACAGAAAGAAGAAGAAAAATACAAATGGAATATAATAAAATTAATAATATAACTCCTAAATCAATTGAAAAACCAATTTATAAAAGTTTAGTAGAAATACTTGGTGGAAAAAGTAGAATAAAGGAAAAAGAAGAAAAAATAAAAGAGGAAGAGTATTATGGGAAGGATCTGATTAAAATAATAAAACAACTTGAAAGAAAAATGATGGCTGCTGCAAAATCACTTGATTTTGAAACAGCAATATATTATAGAGATAAAATAAAAAAACTGAAAGAGGAAAGATAATGGAAATAAGAGATAGAATAAAAAAATTTGTTGAAAAGATTGAAAAATATGAGAGGAAAATAAAAGAAAATAGAAAAAAACAAGAAATTATATGGCAAAATGAAAAGACCAAAATTCCAATAATATTGAATAAAGATTATGAAGAATTCAAAAATTATCCAGAATTTAATATGAAAGAATCCTTTTATGAACCAGAAAAAATGTTATATATGCAATTAAAAGGAGTAATAAATTATGTATCGGAATATTCTGATGCTTGCCCTTCCATAAGATTTAACTTCGGAACTGGTTTTATACCTTCTATTTTTGGTCTTGAATCAGAAATATTTGAAGATAAAATGCCATGGCTAAAAAAACATCTATCAAAAGAAGAAATAAAAAAGTTTAAATTTGATGATTTTGAAAAAATTGAAGATATGGGATTAATGGTAAAGACAAAAGAATATTTCCAAATTTATAAAAAATATTTACCTGAAGAGGTAAAAATTTATCTACCGGACACACAAGGACCATTTGATATTTCTCATCTTATAAGAGGTGATGAAATTTTTACTGATATTTATGATGATTTTGAATTTTTTAATTATATTCTTGAAATTTCCACTTTTGTTTATATAAAAGTAACTGAAAAATTAAAATCAATTTTAAATGAGCCATTAAATAAAAGTTTCCACTCTAATTTTTATTATATTGATAAAGGAGGAATTAGAATCTGTGAGGACTCAACAACTCTTCTTTCCCCTAAACATATTGAAAATATTCTTACCTATACCCAGAAATGTTTAAAGTATTTTGGTGGAGGTTGGATACATTTTTGTGGTAAAGCAGAAGTTTTATTTAATATAGTGTGTGATATTCCTGAAGTATGCGGAATTAATTTGGGGAACCCTGAAAAATATGACTTTAAATGTATTTTCAGAAAAATTAATGAAAAAAATAAAGTTTATTTAGGAATTGTACCGAGAAATGAAAATGAAAATTGGAAAGATTATTTGAAAAGAATTTATGATTTATCTGAAGGGAAAAATTTGATATTTATTCCTATATTAAAGGAAGGAGAGAAATCTGAGAAATTTTATGAATTCTGGGAGAAATTGCAATGATTAATATTTTTAGAATTTCAAAACCTGACCCAATAGAATATGAAAAAAAAGGTAATTTCAAGGGCCTTATTAAACTTTTAAATTATAAAGACGATCCTTATGTTAGATGGAAATCAGCAGAATTATTAGGTAGATATAAAATTAAAGATAGTGTACCATATTTGATAAAAAAACTTGATGATACAGATATAAAAGTGAAGATTAAAGTTATAGAAGCATTAGGGAATATTGGAGATAAAACAGCAGTAGAACCACTTATAAAAAAATTAAACGAAGAAAATTGGGAAGTAAAATATGCTGTATGTTGCGCTTTAGGAAAATTAAAAGATAAAAGATGTACAGAAGAGTTATTGAAATTAATAAATGATAAAAATAGATTAATCCAAAAAGCAGCAATTGAAAACATAGGTGAAATAGGAGATGACTCTGCTTTTGAAGGATTAATAAGTATTACAAAAAATAAACCAACAGAAATAAAAATAGCAATTGCAGATACACTTGGGAAAATAGGAAAAAACTATGTTAAACGAATGATAAATATTCTTGAAAAAACAGAAGATAAAAATATAAAATGGGTTATTATAAAAGCACTTGGTGAAATTGGTGATAAAGAAGCAGGATATCCTATTTTGAAAAACTTAGAAGACCCAGATTATGAAATAAGAGAAGTTTCTGCAGAGGCACTTGGTAAAATAAAATTTGAAGAAGGGATTGATAAATTAATTGAATATCTCAAAGATAAAGAGTGGAGTGTTAGAAAAAAAGTTGTTGAGGCATTTGGTAGGATAGGAAATAAAAAGGTGCTTGAATATCTATATCAACTTGAAAAAGAGGAAAAAGTTAAAGATGTTCTTTCAAAAATAAAGGAGGTAATAAAAATACTTGAAAAAATAAGTTGACAAAAAAATTAAAAAAAATATAATTTGTAGCAATGAGTATATTATTAAAAAATGGGTATCTATTAGAACCAAAGTCAGGTAAAGAAGGTAAATTTGACATTTTAATTGAAAATGGAATTATAAAAGAAGTTAAAAAAAATATCTCTTCTAATAAACACAAAATAATTGATTGCAAAAATTTGGTAGTTTGCCCAGGTTTTGTTGATTTACATTGTCATTTGAGAGAACCAGGAAGAGAAGATGAAGAAACTATTTATACAGGAAGTTTATCCGCAGTAAGTGGGGGTTTCACTACTATTTGTTGTATGCCTAATACAGATCCCCCTCTTGATAATAAAGTGAGTATAAGATTTGTATATGAAAAAGGAGAAAAAAGTTTATGTGAAGTATTGCCAATAGGTACAATTACAAAAAAAAGAGAAGGGAAGGAAATTGCTTCTTATTTTGAAATGATAGAAGAAAAAGCAGTGGGTTTTTCTGATGATGGTGAATGTGTTATGGATAGTAATGTTATGAGAAGGGCTCTTGAATATACACTTTTACATAAGAAGCCAATTATCTCTCATTCAGAGGACAAAAATCTTGCGAGAAATGGGGTTATGAATGAAGGTTTTATTTCAACAAAAATGGGATTGCCTGGAATTCCTAAAGAAGCAGAAGAGATAATGGTGGAAAGAGATTTAAAACTTGCAAAATTAACAAAAGGTCTTTTACATATAGCCCATCTATCTTGTCAAGGGAGTGTTGAAGCAGTTAGAAAATCTAAAAAATTCTTAAAAAATATTAGTTGTGAAGTAACAGCTCACCATCTAATTTTAACTGAAAATGCAGTAATTGGATATAATCCAAATGCAAAAGTTTCTCCTCCTTTAAGAACAGAAGAAGACAGAATCTCTTTAATTGAAGGTTTAAAAGATGGAACTATTGATTGTATTGTAACAGACCATGCACCACATAGTTTTGAAGAGAAAGAATCTGGTTTTGAAAATGCACCTTTCGGAATTATAGGATTTGAAACTTTTTTACCTTTATGTTTGAAACTTATAGATTATGGTATGAAAATGAAAGATATAATTTATAAATTTACTTATAGTCCTGCGAAAATTTTAAATATTGAAAGAGGGATAATAGAAGAAGGGAAAAGAGCTGATGTTGTAATTTTTGACCCAGATATGGAATGGATTTATACGGAGGATAGAATAAAAAGTAAAAGTAAAAATACCCCATTTTTAAACTGGAAATTGAAAGGCAAAGTATTGTTAACTATAAGTAAAGGGAAAATTGTTTATAAAGAGCCTGAATTTATAG
Organism: bacterium; assembly: GCA_026416755.1. Taxonomy (GTDB): domain Bacteria; phylum Ratteibacteria; class UBA8468; order B48-G9; family JAFGKM01; genus JAMWDI01. The sequence goes on from JAOAEP010000101.1 coordinate 6,864, forward strand.
ATTAAATTTTACTTTCTTACCCTTCTTTATTGATTCAAGCGATTTAAATACCATCCCTAAACTTTTTAAATTATCTCTTCCACTTGTTTCAGGTTCTCTATCTTCTACAATACTCCTATAAAATTCATATAAAGAAAGATACCTGTCTTCTCTTTCAAGAACTATTGGTTCTATAATTTC